>NZ_JAKEVJ010000039.1:0-40797 GCF_022398425.1 Shewanella sp. Isolate7
TTTTGGTATAAATAAATTAATATTTATAACTTCTAAATGAGCGCCGTGCTGGTATTATCCTGTTATATGCCGAATTTTGGTTAACCATGCTTAGATTTTATGTTGAATGAAATGTAGAGTAGGTTGGCGTATCGGTTAATAGCAAATTGATAACATTGGAATAAAACGGAAAGCCATATGTCGACACAGCAAACCCACCTTAAACAACTCGAGGCAGAATCGATTCAGATCATGCGTGAAGTTGCCGCAGAGTTTGAGAATCCCGTGATGCTATATTCCGTAGGCAAAGACTCTTCGGTGTTGCTGCATCTGGCGCGCAAGGCATTTTATCCTGGCAAAATTCCGTTTCCTTTACTGCATGTCGATACCAACTGGAAGTTCAGGGAGATGATCGAGTTTCGCGATCGCATGGCTAAGCAGCATGGTTTCGACCTTATCGTGCATAAGAATCCTCGCGGCCTGGAGATGAATATCTCGCCCTTTACTCATGGTAGCGCCAAACACACGGATATCATGAAGACACAAGCGCTTAAGCAGGCACTTGATATGCACGGCTTCGATGCCGCTTTTGGTGGCGCGCGCCGCGATGAAGAGAAATCTCGTGCCAAGGAGCGGGTCTACTCGTTTCGTGACAGCAAGCACCGCTGGGATCCTAAGAACCAGCGCCCAGAGCTTTGGAATATTTACAACGGTAAGGTCGATAAGGGCGAGAGTATCCGTGTATTCCCGCTGTCTAACTGGACCGAGCTGGATATTTGGCAATACATCTATTTGGAAAATATTGAGATCCCATCGCTGTATCTTGCCGAGCCCCGTCCTGTGGTGAAGCGCGATGGGACGTTAATCATGGTTGATGATGATCGCATGGAGCTTGAACCCGGTGAAACTGCAGAACATAAGATGGTGCGTTTTAGAACCTTGGGCTGTTATCCGCTGACGGGCGCCGTCGAGTCTCAGGCAACCACGTTGCCGGAAATTATTCAGGAGATGTTGTTGTGTACTACCTCAGAGCGTCAAGGACGGGTGATCGATAACGACTCCGCCGGCTCAATGGAAAAGAAGAAGATGGAAGGTTACTTCTAACTCAAGGCTTTGAGGTTTTAAGCATCGACGGCCCATAGGCCTGGTACGCAGCAGATAACGAATACGAGAAACACCATGACTACTGAAAACACATTATTGCAGACTGACATTGAAGGTTACCTAAAGCTTCACGAAAACAAAGATATGTTGCGTATCTTGACCTGTGGCAGCGTGGACGATGGTAAGTCGACCCTGATCGGACGCTTGTTGTTCGATAGCAAGATGATCTTCGAAGATCAGATGGCGGCCATTGAGAAAGATTCCAAGCGTTTTAACACCACAGATGAGGCCTTCGATTTGGCCTTGCTGGTTGATGGTTTGCAGTCAGAGCGAGAGCAGGGGATCACTATCGATGTGGCCTACCGCTATTTTGCCACTGAGCAGCGTAAATTCATCATTGCCGACACCCCAGGCCATGAGCAGTACACTCGCAACATGGCTACAGGTGCCTCAACCTCTGATCTGGCGATTATTCTGATCGACGCCCGTCACGGGGTGCAGGTACAGACCCGTCGTCACAGCTATATCTGTTCACAGCTTGGCATTAAGCATGTGATCATCGCCATCAATAAGATGGACGCCGTGGGCTATGACCAAGGTATCTATCAGGGGATCAAGAAGGCTTACCGTGAGTTTGCCAAAGATCTCGCCTTTACCGATGTGCGCTTCGTGCCGATCTCGGCGCTTAAGGGCGACAACGTGGTGAACGAAAGCGAGAACATGACCTGGTACCCGGGCTCAACGCTGATTAAACTGCTCAATACAGTTTCTGTGGAGCAGGACAGAAGCGAGTCATTCCGTTTCCAGGTGCAATATGTCAATCGTCCAAACCTCGACTTCAGGGGCTTCTGCGGTACGGTTGCGTCGGGCGAGATCCGTGTCGGTGATACGATTGCCGCCTTGCCATCAGGCAAAGAGAGCCGCATCAAGTCTATCGTCACCTTCGATGGTGAGCTTGAAAAAGCGGTGGCGGGGCAGGCGGTAACCCTTACGCTCACCGACGAGATAGATATCAGCCGCGGTGACATGTTGGTGCGTCCTCACGATAAACCCAATTCGACCACTCATTTTGAGGCCGATGTGGTGTGGATGACCGAAGAACCCCTCTGTGTTGACCGAGAGTATGCGCTCAAGCTAGGTAGTAAGGCGGTATACGGTTATGCCGATGCCATCAATTACAAGGTGGATATCAATCACCTGACCCAGCATAGCACCCAGCAACTGGCGCTGAACGAGATGGGTAACTGTCACTTCTCGGTCACCGAGCCGGTGCAGTTTGATGCCTACGACGATAACCGTGCAACGGGCGCCTTTATCATTATTGACAGGCTCACCAATGTGACTGTGGGCGCTGGGATGATCCGCAAGGCGATCGATGCTGGTAAGGGCAAGCAACGTGAGATCTCCGCCTTCGAGCTTGAGATGAACGCCTTAGTGCGTAAGCATTTCCCGCACTGGGGTGTTAAGGATATCTCCAAGGCATAAGCGAATCTAAACTGATGCTGCTCGCATTAGCGCAGCAGCATGTTGTCGGATTAAGATAGGACACTATGACATTAGGATACTATGACATTTAACGCTTATCTCACCATCGCCATCTTTGTCGCGACTATCGCGGGCTTGGTGCGTTTTCAAAACCGGCCAGCGCTGGTGTTTGGCGTGACCCTGCTGGTGTTGGTGGCGTTTAACCTGGTGACCAAAGAGCAGCTACTCTCCAGTATGTCGAATCCGGGTTTGGTGACCTTGGTGCTCTTGATCCTCTGCTCTTTTGCTTTGGAGAAGACCCGTCTATTGCGGGTTATCGCCTCTAAGGTGATTGTGAGCGGTTATCGCACCACCTGGCTGCGTCTGTTTGGCATGACGGCGCTGAGCTCTGCCTTGCTCAACAATACAGCTGTGGTGGCCACCTTGTTGTCGCCGATCCGCAATAACCCCCATCATGTGGCAAGTAAGTTATTACTACCGCTTTCTTATGCGGCAATTCTGGGGGGCACACTGACCCTGGTCGGTACCTCGACCAACTTAATCGTCAACAGTATGGTGATTGATGCATCAGGTCAGTCGCTCTCTTTCTTCTCTTTTACTGCGATAGGGGCCTTGCTGGTTGTGGGCTGCGGCCTGGTACTGCGTTTGGTGTCACGCTGGCTGCCGGATATCGCCCATCAGGAGACCTGCTCTAAAGGCTATTTCATCGATGCCAAGGTGGTCGAGGGCTCAGAGCTCATCGGCCGCTCGGTAGAAGATAATGGTCTGAGACATCTCGAGTCGCTGTTCTTAGTTGAGGTGGTGCGCAATGGGCGCCTTATCAGTCCGGTCACGCCCACCGAGGTACTGCAACTCGACGACAGACTAATCTTCAGCGGCGATATCACTAAGGTGATGCAGCTCAGCCAGTTCTCAGGCCTTGAGATGTTTGCCGAGAAAAATGGTCTGCTCGACACTAACCTCACCGAAGTGGTGGTGAAACAGGAAAGTGTGCTGGTGGGCAAGACCATGAAGAAGGCGGGCTTTCGTGCACTGTTTGACGCCGCTGCGGTGGCCATTCGCCGTGATGGCGAAGAGATCTCCGGTAAGCTCGGTGAGGTGCAGATTAAAGCGGGTGACTTTTTAGTGCTGGCGGTCGGTAAGGACTTCCTTACCCGCCACAACATCAGCAAGAACTTTATTGTGATCAGTGGCGTTGAGCCTGAGACCCGCATTAATGGCAAGAAAGCTTGGATCTCCATAGGCGGCTTTGTGTTGACCTTGACCCTTGCCGCTACTGGTGTGGTCGAGATGCTACAAGGCATGTTATTACTGCTGGGCGTGTTGATCTTCAGTCAGTGTCTCAATGTCAATGAGGTGGTGCGCCGCTTCCCGGTGGATATCTGGCTGGTGGTGGCTTCGGCCATATTGTTATCTCACGCGCTGGTTAATAGCGGCGTGGCAGAGTTAGTTGCCAACTGGGTAGAGAGTCGCGCAGATAGCGATCATTTGATGCTGGCGTTACTGCTGGTCTATCTAGCCACCTGGCTGATGACCGAGCTTGTGACCAATAACGCGGCGGCAGCTTTGATGTTTCCCATCGCCTACAGTATCGCCTTAGGCTTTGGAGTCGATTTTCTGCCCTTCGTGATGACGGTGGCCTTTGCGGCGAGCGGTAGCTTCATCAGCCCTTACGGTTATCAAACCAATCTCATGGTGTATAACGCCGGGCGTTATCGTCTGATGGACTTTGTGAAAGTAGGTGTCCCTGTGAGTTTGGCCTATGGCGCGATTGTTTTGTTAGCCGTGCCTGTGTTTTTCCCATTTTAGTCATGGGTTTGCTCAGTCTTAACTCACTGCCTAGCAGTAAAAATTGATTTTTAAGGAAAGCCGATGTCCCCCTATAAGACAGTCGAAGTAAATGTGAAATCCAGCGATGTCCAGTGGCATCAGGCCAGCGTGTCTCATGATGAGCGTGCGCAGGCCAATGGTCATAAAGGTGCCGTGCTTTGGTTTACCGGTTTGAGTGGGTCGGGCAAGTCGACTATCGCCAATGCGGTTGATCGTCTGCTGCATGACAAAGGCTGTAAGACCTATGTGCTCGACGGTGACAATGTGCGTCACGGCCTTAATGGCGACTTGGGTTTTTCTGACGAGGACAGGGTTGAGAATATTCGCCGTATCGGTGAAGTGGCTAAGTTATTTGTCGATGCTGGCTTGTTGGTCTCAACCGCCTTTATCTCGCCTTTTAGCGCCGATCGTAAGATGGTACGTGACCTGCTGGGCGCGGGGCAGTTTATCGAGATCTTCATTGATACGCCGCTTGATGTCTGTGAGCAGCGCGATCCTAAGGGACTCTACAAAAAGGCCCGAGCAGGGGACATAAAGCACTTTACCGGCATAGACTCAGCCTACGAGGCGCCACTGTCGCCAGAGGTGCATGTCAACACTGCTGAGCAATCGGTGCAGCAGTGCGCCGAGCAGGTAGTGGATTATTTAGCTGAGCAGGGGCTACTGAGCGCGGTTGCTACAGAGCTATAGCGTCCTAATACCGATTAACCAAGAGTCCAACTCCTACTCCGTATAAGAGTATGAACCTTATAACCTTTTCCTAGCTAAAAGTTTTATAGTGTAGTAGCGGATATTCATAATGCTGCCTTCACCTCTACTCAAAGCGAAAAACGGTCTTCTGTTGCCAGAAGACCGTGCCAACATGCTAATAATGTTTATTCACTATCGCAGTGATTGTCCTCATTGAATGCGGTATTGCTTGAACCAGCGCCAAACACTCTTATATCAGCTTTGCTTCCAATATTATCAAAGTCTGAGTTACTTAATGCTATACATTAGGGTATGTCAAGTTGTCGCAAAGGTATTTAAAATAATACCTTGTTGTCCACTAATTATTGGTAGTGTACTATTAATATAAAGTAACTTCGATAATCGGGACAGATGATGAAAATTGATGGCGCGATTAATAAACTAGACAAATTCGATAAGAAAGGTATACACGTTTTTACTAAGCGAGATCTGCGTCGTCTGTTTTTTGAAGATACGGACACAGGCTTTAAACAGAGCGTCACTCGCCTCGTAAGACGCAATATTTTGGAACAACCCGTGAAAGGGGTTTACGTTTATGTGCTTAGCAAGAACAAAGGGCGCCGAATGATTGAGATGATCGCGAGTGCTCTTCGGAAGTACGATTACAACTACGTTTCTCTTGAATCAGCGTTGTCGCAATACGGAGCTATTTCACAAATTCCAATTGACCGTATCACTATCATGACTACTGGAAGAAAGGGCATTTTCAAAACGCCTTACGGTGTTATTGAGTTTACTCACACTAAGCGAGATCCGCTGGATATCATCGATAACACGATCAAAACTGATCACCCGTTGAGAATCGCGACGCCTGAAGCTGCGTTTAGGGACTTGAAGAGGGTAGGACGAAATATAAATATGGTGGATAGGAGAGTGCTTAATGAATGAAAGTTTTTCGGCTTTAGTTCACCGAATTATGGAGCAAGGCAATTTGTCTCAGATGCAACCAGTAGTCGAAAAAGAGCTGTTGCATTACGACATCATTTACTGCCTGGAGAAGAAAGGACTATTAGATGACTTGGTATTCCAGGGCGGGACATCTTTGCGTCTTTGTCGCGGTGGTAGTCGATTCAGTGAAGATTTAGACTTTGCGGGTGGCGTAGATTTTTCTGCGGATAAGCTTAAAGAAATCAAGACTTGTATCGAAGAGTACATTGGTAAGCGGTACGGACTTGAGGTTACCGTTAAAGAGCCTTCAACATTGAAGGAGCTTCCAGAGTATGCAGAGTTGCGTGTAGATAAATGGCAAGTCGTAATGGTGACTGCACCAGGTCGAAAGGAATTGCCGAAGCAAAAGATTAAACTAGAGATTGCGAATGTTCCTGCTCATCAACCTGAGCCGGTTGCGCTAAATATTAACTACGAGTTTTTGCCCGAGGGTTACGCTCAAACTATCGTTGTAGCGGAGAGTATAAATGAGGTGTTTGCATACAAAATTATCTCGTTACCAGCCACTCAAAACTACGTGCGCTATCGTGATATATGGGATTTAGTTTGGTTGACTCAACATAACGCTAAGTTCGATGAAGATTTGGTGCGACGTAAGATTGAGGATTACCGACTTGACAATTACCAAGCGATGTTAGACAGGGTTCTGGAACGTATCCCATCGATGATTGGTGATGCAGCTTTCAAAGAACAAATGGTTCGATTTTTACCGACTGACATCGTAGAAAGAACTTTGGAGTCATCGAAGTTCATTCAGTATCTTGAAGCAACGCTGATCAGTTTATTCAAGGATGTTAAGTCAACGTTGTTCGAAGCCAGACAGGAGTTCGAATTTAAGATGTAGCGCTGCAGCATTTAAGTGCTCACAAAGGTATCTAAAAAGATACCTTTGTGAGTACTTTTCACCTATGATCATCGTACTCCAAAGGGCTCTACAACAAGGCACGGGCAGGGGAAACTGAGGTGCATGTTAATACTTAGAGCTGTCGGTGCAGCAGTGCGCCTAGCAGGTAGTGGATTATCTAGCCCAGCAGGGGTTGCTGAGCACGGTTGCTACAGAGCTATAGCGTCCTAATACCGATTAACCAAGCGTCCAACTCCTACTCCGTATGAGAGTATGAACCATATAACCTTTCCTAGCTAAAAGTTTTATAGTGCAGTAGCGGATATTCATAATGCTGCCTTCACCTCTACTCAAAGCTAAAAAACGGTCTTCTGTTGCCAGAAGACCGTGCCAACATGCTAATAATGTTTATTCACTATCGCAGTGATTGTCCTCATTGAATGCTGTGACGGCTTGAACAAATGCCGAATACTCTGATCTATCCGCTTTGCTTACTACATCATTAAAGTCTTTCTCGAATAAGAAAGCTTCAGCGTCATTAAGTAACTGTACAGTATAAGAATTATTTGTATTGAGTTTAGCCGCTATCAACTGGGCATAGAGCATGCTGTAGGTTTTACCTTTAGCACTCCAAAGTGATCCATTATAGGGTTTATCACCTTCCTCTTTCTCACCGAAACGGCCAATGATTTCATCGATTAGCAAGCCGTTAATGGCAACAGTAGCGCCATTCCATGCGTGGTTCTTCCAATATCCAATCGTTTTACTGCACATGACTAATGGGCCTGTAGTCATGTCACCATAAAGGTGATCAAATGGCAGATCATCTTTGTACATTGGATAATTACCGTTAGCTACGGCAGAAGCGTCAACGACGCTTAACTCTCTAATAGCGTTACCTATACCGTTTGAGCCTAAAAGGTTGCCCAGGCCTCCAGCACGAAATGCTAGCCCCGTGTAGCGCTCAGAAACAGGACCGATAAGTTCTACGCCTACTGTTTCTGAGGGAGGAATGGGAAGGGTAAGCTCGAAAAGACCATTCTGGTTGACCATATACAGTGTGCCGTATTGATCAAATGCGATATCACCACCATCCTAAATGGCTAGGGTACTCCCTGCGAAGCAGCAGGGAGGGGAATAGCCAAAGATGCGCAGCATCTTAATACGGCCTATCCTGTTGCTCGATGTATTGCTTGATCACCGTTAATGGCGCACCTCCGCACGTTCCTGCGAAATAGCTACGACTCCAAAGAACGTTTTTACTAAATGCGCCAGCCACATCATTAAACTCTCTGCGTATCCTACGTGAGCTAGTTGCTTTGAGTGAATTAACTAACTTTGCGACACTTGGTGTCTTCGGTGATGTCGAAATTAACAGGTGAACGTGGTCTGACTCACCGTTGAACTCCTTCAACTCTGCATCAAACGCCAGACACAACTCTTTGAATGTAGCTTCTAAACTTTGCAGGTGTAATTCACCAAAGACCTTGCGCCTATATTTGGTGATAAACACGATATGCAAGTGCATTGAATAGCAACTGTGACGCCCTTTGTTTACATTGCGCACTGATATTGACCTTTCTCATTTAAGCTCATAGTATATATACATTATACGCAAACACACCGATTTGTCATGTTGATACCCAAAGCCTACAAATTCAGATTAGAGCCTACTGCCGATCAGGTAGCTAGGCTTGCTGTGCTTTGCGGTCACGCTCGGTTTGTGTGGAATCAAGGCTTGCGTCACTGCTTAGACAAGCTGGATGCTGGCGAAAAGATCCCAAGCGCCTTTGAGCTTAATAAGCTAGTGACTCAGTGGAAAAAGCAAGAAGATCTAGCGTGGCTCAAGGAAGCCTATACCGATAACTTGCAGCAAAAGCTAAAAGACTTACATGGTGCGTGGATGCGTTGCTTTGATAAATCTCTGGCGGCTGAAAAACCTCGGTTTAAGAAGAAAGGCAAGAACCAAGACTCGATCCGATTCGTCAACTTCAACAAGTATTGCCTGCTTGAAGGTAATCGTGTGAAGTTGCCTAGTAAGCTAGGTTGGGTGAAGTTCCGTAAGTCTCAAGAAGTGCAAGGAACAATTAAAAACTGCACAGTGAGCTTTAAGTCGGGGCACTGGTATATATCCTTTCAGGTTGAGCAAGAAATAGCTGAGCCAAAGCATATTTCCACATCTGCCGTGGGTGTTGATGTTGGCATATCAAAGTTTGTTGCGCTATCTGACGGTTCACACCTAAAGCCGCTTAACGCTTTTCGTAAACATGAGAAGCGTCTTGCTACGGAGCAGCGCAAGTTAGCTCGCAAGGTCAAATTCTCTGCCAATTGGCAAAAACAAAAGGCGAAAATTCAGAAGCTGCACACTCGTATCGCCAACTGCCGCAAGGACTACCTACACAAATCATCTTCCGAGATCAGCAAGAATCACGCAATGATAGCGATAGAGGATTTACGGGTATCAAATATGTCCAAGTCAGCGAAAGGTAATTCAGAGGAGCACGGCAAGAACGTCAAGGCCAAGTCAGGACTCAATAAGTCAATTCTAGATCAGGGTTGGTATGAGTTTAGGCGACAACTTGAGTATAAACAGCAATGGAATGGCGGCATCGTTATAGCTGTCCCAGCGCAATACACAAGCCAAACATGCCCTTGCTGTGGTCATGTGTCGAAAGATAACCGCCAAACTCAAGCGCACTTTGAGTGTGTTGAGTGTGGTTACACCAACAACGCAGATATTGTTGGTGCATTAAATATATTAGAGCGGGGACACCGCTTGTTAGCCTGTGAAGTGAGTGGTGCAACAATGCCGCCAGCAGCAGGAACTAGTCACTAAAGCAATTTAGTGTGCGCCCAGTAATGGGAATCCCCCGCCGAAATAAGCGAAGCTAGACGGGGGAGGATGTCAAGGTATCTGAAAGATAAATAACATCATTCACTGCGAGTGCGGAAAGCGAGAAACTCGCAATTACTGACGCTAGTAACACATTACTCTTTTTCATTTCTTTAGCTCCTTGCTTGTCCGAAAGCTATCGGTGCATATTACGCCGATAAAAAACGGGCTCCGTTATAATGTAGTTAACGGTAACCCGGCTATCTCGAACTCGGAGGAGACCCGTGGTTTTGCGTCTCTGTATTGCTACAGGTTTGCCTTTTCGTCTATAACCGACTTTCCGCACCTGATTTAGGAATAAATTTGCCGATACCGTTCGCCTAACACGTCGAGAATGATCTGCTGGTCCACTGTGAGTCCTGTGACTTGAGGTGGCGCCTCTCCCAACTGGTACTCGTGCACCCCGCCAAAGCGTAAAAAAATCCACCGCGCAGTCGGTTTTTGCGTGGGTTTCTTTTTCATGTCCGCCACACTCCGGTTCTGCTCTACTAAGCCCTGCCGGATCCGGTGCTCCAGCGCCGCATAAATCATCAGGCTACAGGTCATCACCATCAGCAACGCTTCGATACGTTCCGGTTTTTTAAGATATAACGAGGAGGTTAAAAATTCGGGACTTTTCAGAAACCTAAAACCACGCTCGACATTCTGCTGGGCTTTATAGGTAGCCAACAGCTCAGCCATGGTGAGCGTTTCACTGTGATCATTGGTCGCGAGGATGAACACCCCTGTCTGGTTGCGCGCCTCAGCCACCCGCGCCAAGCTACTTGCGGCTAACCCCTTGATGTGAAATTGGTAGCTCACCGGCATTTCACCCTTTTGCGGCCTTCCGCGCCCTGCATAGATAGGTTCACTCACGACTTCTGCTTCTAGTTGCAGCAGATTTAAGCTGACAGCAAAACGGGCTAATTCAGCCTGCGCATCGGTCTCGCAGGCAAAACGCTGGGCACATAATTTGTTGAAGGCTTTCAGTTCACGCGTGCTGTCTTTCAGTAGGTTTTTGGCTAATGTTTGCTGCTCACGGTGGCTGGCCTGTTCGCTGCGCACCAGCAACCAACGCTGCGCGACGTCGGCATAATTGGCGCTTTGCCAACAGCCATGATAGCCATTGCCCAGCGCAACCAGCGACTGGGTGCCAATGGTTGCCACGGCTCGCTTGGCTTCATTGAGGGTGACAGGCACACGAGTCACGAACAACTGTTGCTGTTGTGCCAGTAGTTGCAAGGTGTCGGCGCAATACAGCGCCGCATCGCCGACCAGATAACGACTCTCCTGCGCGGCCTTGAGACTGCTCAAGTGGCGCCGTACCGTCTGGGCAAAGGCCTTGGTATCATTACTATTACCACTCAAGGCTTGCATGTAGATGGGCAGGCCGGCCTGATTTTCACAGATAAGCTCCAGGATAACCTGGTTTAGCTCTGGCCGATGGTCGCGGCTATAGCCCCGTACCAATTGCAACTTACCGAGTTGCTCGCCATCGGCTTGGTCATAGGCGCTATCGACGTGGAAGCTGGTGATATCGAGGTGTACTGCAGTACTTTTGAGCCCCAATCGTTCGACGACCTGCTCCGCCATCACCTGATAAAGCGTGCTGACATCGGCCTCAAAGAGGGCATCAAGGCAGCGGCCGAGCACATCATCATTGAGGTCATCGGCACAGATCCCCGGGCCAATCAGGCGTTCTACAGGCTTGTTGGCAAAGAATTGCGGGAACATGTGCAAGGTCGAACTATGAAAGCCAAGACCGTTCAGTATCATCGCCACCAACGCTTCACCATGTGAGACTTTGTAGGGCGGCGTTTTGGGTAGCACCGCATCAATCATGCGAGCAATGCCGAGTTCTTGGCAAAGTGCAGCGACCAAACCAAGGTGGTCGAGGTTACGAATAGCGATAGCTGGAGTAGTCATAATGATCTACCTGCAAAAAGTAGTAATAGATCAGAATGACCGATCGCCGTCAAGTTTTTTAAATCAAAAATTAGGTGCGGAATGACGGCTATAAAGGTATAGCAGCAATTTGAGCAAGTGCAATTGGTCTAGGATTGCTAAAAACAATGACAAATTGTTGGGGCTGGAATTACTCGATTAGTATCAGAAAGTTGTTATATATAGAGGGACTCTATCGCTTGCTTAAATTTTGCATATTTGCGATTAGCAGCAGCATAGTGAATTTGGGCAATTCAAATCGAGAAAACCCAAACAAGCTGGCGCGTCTCCTAATCAATAGGTTGGCGCCAGTGTATGGAGGAGATGGCTCACGGGGAAAGCCTTAATGCCTGTTGATGCTAAGGCTTAAAAACCTCTCTCCCACAGGGCATAGAGGGTCGCGTCCCAATCGTCATCGCCTGCTCGTACAAACTCACGATAACTCACTGTACCGCCAAGTTTTAGCGTGCCCTTTAGCCAAGGCCTATGGTAGCTGGTATCAAGCTGGTATACCCGCTCATATTCACCAGGGGAGACGGGGTTGCCGCCATCTTCATTGCCGGTATCGATACCATCGGTATTGAGTCTCAGCCAGCGCAATTTGTTGGTGATACTGTGGCCGAGTCCTAACTGAGTGATCCCACCAATGACTAAGGTTTCAGAGTCATTGTCATAGGTGCTGCCGAGGCTTTTACCATGGTAGCGGTAGCCGCTTTTATAAAAACCATGTTCATACAGGCAGTTGTATGCATTGGGGTCAATGCCGCAGGCAACCTTGGTATCGGAATACTCAACAAAGAAGCGAGTGTTAATGTCGCTAATCATAAAATCGACTCCACCCATGTTGGCGGCGTTGATCAACTTGTTTTTGCCGTGGTGGTAGTCTTCATGAATGCGTTCATAGTAGATACCATAGGGGATGCCAAAGGCGGTGTCTGACCAGCGAAAATCATAGCCAGCGAGCATGTTCTCTTGGCCATTTTCAATTTCGCCTTCCGATTGTCCGCCATTAAACAAGCCGTCCCACCAGTCACCCAGACTATTGCCATATCCTTCGCCGCCCCACTGCATGGTCCAGGAGAAGCCTACCTCGAGTTGAGAGATAGGTCTGAGTGTGCCTCGAGCGCCCCAATGTTTGGTTTCAGGCACATAGCGGTCACTCTCCATCTCGCTGAAACTGGTGGTAAAGGTCCAAGGGCCTATCCAGTTAAGCCAAGGCGTCTCGAAGGCAGCGCTATTATGGCGACTAAAAGTGATACCTGGCATAGGGCGAGCATTGGTCGTTTGGATTAAACCTGAATCCCAGCCCGGTCCCCAGTATTTCTGCTGCGCGCCAGCGCTGATAATCCAGTTGCCCAACATCACGGCAGCAAAGCTGTTGTCCAGTCGAGTGCTTTTACCATCTATTGGATCTTCCTGGTAGCTGGCAGAGAGTCGGCCGCTAAACCATTCTTTAGTGACCTCGACATCTACCGTGGCTTGCGCCTTATCTCGGTAGTCATGGCCAAACCCCAAAAAGCGCGCGGTATCGGTTGCTGCGCTCAGGGTAAAGCTGGTATCTAAGCCTTGATGATCTTTGGCATAAGCGTTTGTCACCCTGTCGTAGGCAGCAGCCTGAGCCGAAGTGAGCTTAGGGAGCTCAGCGCTATCGAGATCTTGTTTGATACCGGCCCACATCAAGGGATAGGTCGTCACAGGTTGCTTGATGATCCCGGTATCGGCAAGCAGTTGAATGTCAGCACGTAGCGGTAGATCTGTGGGCTCAATCCACCAAGCTGCTTGGCTGGAGAAACTGCACATAAGCAGTAGGCCTGCCGGGAGATATTTGTTCATATGAAGGCGAAATGTCGGTCATTTAATCATGGTCAGATTTTATAAGTAATTTATTAATATACAAGGTAATTGTGCATTTTTGTGCGACGAGATCATATTTGTCACTTAGCTGTTTCAAAGCCGTGGCTTATCGGTATTGTATTTGTGAGACTTGAGTTGGTGAGTCGTTGTCAGTATTACGTAGCAGATTAGGAATCAAGTCGTGTACAAGCCTGCTTTAGCCCACAGCGACACATGCCTGAATACGAATGCAAGTCGTGTTAAAGGCTTTTCTTGGGGTAGTGGCTAGCTTAGTATCTTTTAAACAAAGTATGATCAAATTGTTATTAAATTCTTGGGATCAGAGATGGCATACTAAAAGGCATCGAGCAAAGAAGAGAATTCATATTGTGAGTCATACATTTAAGCAAGAATGGTTAGCCGAGTTGGTCGAGATTGCCAAACAAGCGGGCGAGGCAATTATGGCCGTTTACGGCACCGATGAGGTCGAAGTCACGGCCAAGGCTGATGATAGTCCTGTGACGGCCGCCGACCTGGCCAGTCACAAGGTGATTGTTAATGCGTTGGCGCGTTTAACCCCTGAGATCCCCGTGATGTCAGAGGAGGCGGCCGATATCCCTTGGGAGACCCGTCGTCAATGGCAGCAATATTGGCTAATAGACCCGCTTGATGGCACTAAAGAGTTTATTAAGCGAAATGGCGAGTTTACCGTCAATATCGCCTATATCGAAAATGGTCGCGCCGTGGCCGGTGTGGTTTATGCACCTGTATTGGATAAGTGCTATTACGGCGCCCTGCATCTGGGAGCCTGGTTAGCCCACGGCGATCAGCTGGTTGAGTTGACACAAGAGCAAGTCAAAGCGCCGAGCGTGCCAAGAGTAGTAGGAAGCCGCTCCCATGTGAGTCCTAGCTTAGCAGCCTATCTCGATGAGCTGGGCGAGCACACTATGACCAGTATCGGCAGCTCGCTTAAGTTCTGTCTGCTGGCGGAAGGTAAGGCTGATATCTATCCCAGATTGGGCCTCACCAGCGAGTGGGATACTGCGGCGGCTCAGGCTGTATTAGAGAGTGTTGGCGGTAGTGTGATCAATGCCGACACGGGTCAGCCGCTGGATTACAACCAGAAAGAAGACATTTTAAATCCCTACTTTATTGCCACGGCGAAGCATTGGCTCGAAAAGTAAGATAAAGAGAATAAGATTGGAGCAGAGAATGATGAGAATGGGTGTTGATTTGGGCGGAACCAAGATAGAGCTGGTGGCCCTGAGCGAAGCGGGCAAGGAGCTGTTTAGAAAGCGGGTCCCCACACCACGAGAATACAATGCCACCCTGGATGCTATCGAGGCACTCGTCAACGAAGCTGAATCCACATTGGGTCAAAAGGGCACAGTGGGCGTCGGTATTCCCGGGGTGATCTCGCCTTTCTCTGGTCTGGTAAAGAATGCTAACTCTACCTGGATCAACGGCCATCCCCTCGATTTAGACTTAGGTGCACGCTTAGAGCGCGAGGTTCGCGTGGCCAATGACGCCAACTGTTTCGCCGTTTCCGAAGCTGTGGACGGCGCCGCGGCAGGTAAAGGATTGGTGTTTGGGGTGATTATAGGCACAGGCTGTGGTGGTGGTATTGCCATTAACGGCAAGGTGCATGGTGGCGGCAACGGCATCGGCGGCGAGTGGGGACACAATCCGCTGCCTTGGATGACCCCTGATGAATTTAATTCGACCGAATGTTTCTGCGGTAACAAAGATTGTATTGAAACCTTTATCTCTGGTACCGGCTTTGTGCGCGACTATAAGGCCGCTGGCGGCGATGCCCCAAGTGGTATCGAGATCGCCCGCAGAATGGAACAGGGTGAGGAGCTGGCAACTGCAGCATTTGAGCGCTTTATCGATCGTCTGGCGCGTTCACTGGCGCATATGATCAATATGCTCGACCCGGACATTATTGTACTCGGTGGCGGTGTGTCTCACATTGAAGCCATCTACCCGAGACTACCTGCCGTACTGTCTAAGTATGTGCTTGGCGGCGAGTGTCGTACCCCTGTGGTGCAAAATATGTATGGCGGCTCATCTGGCGTGCGCGGCGCCGCTTGGCTGTGGTAATGACTTACGTCCGGCGCTAGGTTACACTTGCCCCCACTTTTCATAGGGGGCAAAGGATAGCCATGTTCTGGGTAAAAAAACTAATTTCACAACTGTTAATGCCGATCCCGTTATCGGTATTTCTTCTGTTTATCGCCATCCTAATACTCAGGCGACGTAAACTGGTCAAGACACTGATCGCTTCATCCTTTACTATCCTCTTGCTGCTCAGCAGTCAGTGGGGCAGTTATCAGCTGGCCAATTCCCTTGAGCAGCAATATCCGGTGAATAATACGCCCATGGCACAGGGCTGCGTGGTGATGGTGCTCGGTTCTGGCCATGACTCAAGCATCTCTGAGCGGGCAACGCTGCAGCTGTCGGCTACGGCGCTGGCTCGCCTAACAGAAGGCGTGAGGCAACTCGGTCTTGGTCAGCAATGTCAGTTAGTGGTCAGCGGTTGGGGAGGCAGCGACGCCATTCCACAGGCTGAGGTAATGGCCAATGCCGCCATAGAGCTTGGGGTAAAACCTGAGCAGATCATTCAGTTTCCGCTGGCAAAGGATACCCTGGAAGAAGCACAATTTCTCGAGTGGGAAATTGGTGATAGGCCCTTCAGGCTGGTGACCTCGGCTACCCATTTGCCCAGAGCTATGATGATATTTCACCAAGCAGGCATGCATCCTCAAGCGGCACCTGCCGATTTTATTGCCCGTGGCGGCTATTGGTGGCAGTTAGATGCCCGTAATCTGTTGGCTTCTCAGCGGGCCATTCATGAGTATGTGGGACAGGTTTGGCTGAAGATTAAATTTGCCCTAGCAGATTAACGTTTGGAGATTATGGAACAAGAAGCTGTTGTCATTCGCGCAATGACCAAGCGCAATGCGCGCACATTCACTTTAGTTGGCATCATCGCCTTGGCCTGTGCTTTGGTGATGTTTATCGTCTCCAAGGCGCTTATGGGGCCGGGGATGGTCTTTTTTATTTTCGGTATGATCTTTACTGTGCTGGGAGCTGCAAAGTGGTTGCAACCAGACGTGAGTATAGAGCTGCGGCCTAGAGGCTTGGTGTATCACCATCACAGGGGCAGCCTCTATATGGAGTGGCAGAACATACAGCGAGTCGATATTCCGCGAAGTATTCAGTCGTTTGATAGCCATGATCTTCCCTACATAGGGGTAAGGTTAAAGTCTTTGTGGCCGTTGATCGATGATATTCCGGCAAGACTGGCTACCGGGCTATTGAGTGAGCAGCGCCCGCTGTTAATGTCTTCGCTGACCTTAGATGGTGAACTGGCGGATTTGGAGCGTTATCTTAACTCTGAGTTCACCCCATTTATCTTGGAAGGAGAGCAGCTTAAGGGGGTACAGGCAATGTTTGCACGGCGCTGCGAGCAGCTCAACACGCAACTGGGTTACCATGTCTATCTGCCGGTGGATTGTTTAGACCGGGAGCCGAGGGAGTTTATCGCCTTGGTTCGGGAATATAAAAACAAGGCCACACAATAGTGTGGCCTTGTTATTCAAGTCATGCTGGGCTTTTATCAAAAGCTGGGAGTCTATGAAGAGGTTGTCAGTTCTTTAATATAGTTATCTAGCTGAGACTCGCCTTGATGTTCTGTTTTGCTCTGAAAGTCTGTGTTGTCAGGTTCACTGGAGAGCAGGGCGACTTCTTCTCGCACTCGCATACCAATAAATTGGCCGCCTTCGAAGATCTCCATCGAATTACAAGCAATCTCGCCTTCGACACTGCCCGTGCTGGTAATGTTAAGCTTTTCACACTTCATCTTACCCTTAAACACGCCAGAGACTTTAAGCTCTTTGCACTGCAGCTCGCCTTCGATATAACCATCGGCTTCAATGGTCAATTTACCGGTAGCACTGATCTTACCGTGCACTTCGCCGCCAATAAGGGCTTCGCCCGCAAAATGCGTTTCCCCGGATAATTTAGTCCCTTGTGCAATAAAAGTGAGACCTGCGTTGTTATTTTTCTTTCCAAACATAATGATTAACTTTTTGGCCCGTTTGGACCAATAGTACCCTTAAATTTTGTGCAGCAAAACCACTAATATTTGGCGCTCGCTGTCAGATTTTTGGCAACCTTGCCCTAGGCTCAAGCCAGCTTGATTGACTGGTTAGGGCAGGGCGCAACACAGGCGCCGCAGCCGGTACACAGCTCAGTGTCTATCTCTGGCTTGGGGGCTCGACCTATGCCTGGGGTAAAGGTGATCGCTCTGGGATCGCAGGCATCTTTACAGGTCTGACAATAGATGCCGCTGTTGGCCAGACAGGTGTCGTTGACCGATGCCTTTATCTGCCATGGGCTTTGCTCAAGATCGGTGAACAGCGGCTCGGGACAGATCTTGGCGCAGTCGCCGCAGAAGGTGCATTCGTCTCGACTGAAATTCACTTCAGGAAAACCACCATCACCGCGAAAGAGGATCTGGGTCTCGCACGCCTCGATACATTTGTCGCAGCGAGTGCAGATGTCGGTAAACTCTACATCGGTGCGGCTCCAAGGCGGACGGATCACCTGGTTCTTGCGGCGACTAAAGAGGTTACGGCGGCTTTGGTTGATGCGATTGCTCATAGCTTTACTCTGAGGTTTTAAGGGAGCCAAGGCTCCCTAAGTCTGATTTAGGCCTTGTAGCCGTTGGGATTGGACGACTGCCAATGCCAGCTACTGTTAGCCATATCTTCGATGCTGTGTGTCGCCTGCCAGTTGAGTTCACTCTGCGCCTTGTGTGGATCGGCGTAACAAGCGGCGATATCGCCAGGGCGACGGGGCGCGATCTGATAGGCGATGCTGTGGCCGCAAGCTTTCTCGAACGCCTTAACCATGTCCAGTACGCTATAGCCTTGACCTGTGCCCAGGTTATAGGTGACTAGCCCTGGTTGAGTATTCAGCTTTTCGAGCGCTTTGAGGTGACCCTTGGCCAGATCCACCACATGAATATAGTCGCGCACACCTGTGCCATCGTGGGTGTCATAGTCATCGCCAAACACGCTGAGCTTCTCACGTTGCCCAACAGCAACCTGGGCGATAAAGGGCATCAGGTTGTTGGGAATATCGTTGGGATCTTCGCCGATAAGGCCACTCTCGTGGGCGCCAACAGGGTTGAAGTAGCGCAATCTGGCGATGTTCCAGCTAGGATCTGAATGGTGTAGATCTTTAAGGATATGCTCGACCATGAGTTTTGACTGGCCGTAAGGATTGGTCGCTCCTGTAGGGAAGTCTTCGGTGATGGGCAGTGAGGCGGGGTCGCCATAGACGGTGGCCGATGAGCTAAAGACCAGGTTTTTCACGTTAAATTCGGCCATCACCTCGCATAGCACTAGGGTGCCGGTGACATTGTTTTCATAGTATCTCAGTGGCTGAGCAACTGACTCACCGACCGCTTTAAGCCCGGCAAAATGGATCACTGAATCGATATTATGGTCGGTAAAGACCTTCTGCAGGAAGGCCTTGTTGAGTACATCTCCCTGATAGAAGATGAACCCTTTACCAGTGATCTGCTCGACCCGTTTTAGCGCTTCGACGCTGGAGTTGCTCAGGTTGTCAATGATAACTACCTGTTGATCATCATTGAGTAGCTCAACGACAGTGTGACTACCTATGTAGCCGGCGCCACCTGTGACTAAAATCGTCATTAATCTTTATCCTGTTATAAATCTGATACTAAGGCTTTGAGATAGTGGACAAAATCCCTGCCCACTTCGTGATGGCGCAGCGCGTACTCTACGTTGGCGCGCATATAGCCGAGTTTGTTACCACAGTCATGGCTCTTGCCGTGCATATAGTAAGCGTTGACCGTTTGTTTCTCCATCAGCATGGCGATGGCATCGGTCAGTTGGATCTCATCCCCGGCGCCGGCTGGCGTCTTACTGAGCAGGGGCCAGATCTGTTTGGGCAACACATAGCGGCCTACTACTGCCAGATTGGATGGCGCCTGGCCGACCTTAGGTTTTTCCACTAATTCATTGATTGGTTTAGATTGACCTACTTCGAGCTGATGGCCATTCACATCAGCGATACCATACTGATCGACACAGTTTTCGGGTACCCCTTCGACCATGATCTGACCCTCTTGGGTTTCATCAAACAGCTTGACCATTTCGGCGAGGTTGTCTCGAGTCAGATCGCAACTGGCCTCGTCAATGATGACATCGGGCAGCAATACGGCAAAGGGCTCATCACCGACGACTTTCTGGGCACATAGGATGGCGTGCCCCAATCCCTTGGCTTGGGACTGGCGTACGCTGATAACGGTTACGTCATTGGGACAGATGGCCTGTACCTCGGCCAGTAACTGGCGCTTTACCCTGCGCTCAAGCTGCGCCTCGAGCTCAAAGCTTGAGTCGAAATGGTTTTCGATGGAATTCTTACTGGCATGGGTGACTAAGACGATTTCGTTGATCCCGGCGGCGATAGCCTCGTTGACTACGTATTGGATTAAGGGTCTATCCACTATGGGCAACATCTCCTTGGGGATAGCCTTAGTTGCCGGAAGCATGCGTGTGCCAAGACCCGCGACGGGAATGACCGCCTTACTAACTTTTTGCTGTTTCATCTTAATCCTAGTTGGCTGCGCAAATGCCTTTCTATTCTAATAAAAGCGCTCTGAAAAGTCAGGGGATTTAGGCCTATGTAAAGTGTGAAGCTTTATTCACCTCTGTTTGTCTGGTGATCTGAGGCCCCTTGACTGTGTGGCGAGCCACAACAAGTGAAAAATACCCTTACATAAATCTCGTCAGGGCTCGCTAAGCCAATGAGAATGGTCTAAAACCTAGCATTTGTTTCACAGTTGTTACGTTTATTTGTTTTTTATCTCGTTGATTTTATTTGTTTCTGTAGATTGGTTATCCATAGTTGTAAATTTTACATTACACAATGGCCCCTGTGTGGTCAAAACTATAAAGTGTGATCCTGTTAACAAAACATGGCGTTTAGTCAAATATGGAGGCAGGAGCAGTCAATTGTGTAGTATTTATCATGAGTAAACAAACCGCTTATCAGGCGAGATTGCCTGATAGTCATGGGTTCATCGAATACCCTGACAACGAACATGAGATCTGGCAAGCACTGTATGACAGACAGAAGGGTAATTTGCCCCGCTATGCGTGTGATGCCTACCTGAAAGGGCTCGAGGATCTTGCCTTGGCTTCAGACAGGATCCCGCAGCTAGGCGAGATCGATGCAGTGCTACAACAGGCTACCGGTTGGAAGACCGCTGCCGTGCCGGCCTTGATCTCGTTCGAGAAATTTTTCCAGCTGTTGGCGAACCAGGAGTTTCCGGTCGCGACCTTTATTCGCAGCAAAGAGGAGTTCGACTATCTGCAGGAGCCGGATATCTTTCATGAGATATTTGGTCATTGCCCATTGTTGACCAACCCCTCTTTTGCCCGTTTCTCTCACGAATACGGTAAGTTGGGTCTGGCCGCCTCGAAAGAGGAGCGTGTCTTTCTCGCCAGACTCTACTGGTTTACCGTGGAGTTTGGTTTGATCCGTCAGGCCGACGATGAGCTGAAGATCTACGGCGGCGGCATATTAAGCTCGCCCGGTGAGACGCTATACGCCATGAGCGATACCCCAGTGGTGAAGCCTTTCGATCTGTTGGATATCTTAAGAACCCCTTATCGAATCGATATCATGCAGCCAATTTATTACGCTATTGATTCAATTGATTATTTAGACGAAATCGTCAAAATGGATATCATGGGCGCCGTGTCTAAGGCGCGTCAGCTAGGCCTACATGCCCCCATGTTTGAGCCAAAATCGAAAGCCAGTTAATAGAGCCAGATAAGAAAATCAGAAGGAAGAAGTATGACTGAATTAGCCCAAATGAAATGCGAAGCCTGCCAGGCCGACGCGCCTAAGGTGACAGACGCCGAGTTGGCCGAGCTGATCCGCATGATCCCAGATTGGGGCGTCGAGGTGCGTGACGGTATCATGCAGCTTGAGCGTGTCTACAAGTTTAAAAACTTTAAGCTGGCAATGGAATTTACCAATAAGTTGGCTGACTTAGCCGAGGAAGAGTTTCATCATCCCGGCATTCTAACCGAATGGGGCAAGGTCACCGTGACCTGGTGGTCTCACTCCATCAAGGGCCTGCACCGCAACGATTTCATCATGGCGGCCAAGACAGACCAGTTATTGGACTAAGTTAAAATTGATTTAAAAACAGCGTCATAGCCTAGCTATGGCGCTGTTTTTTTGGTTGCTTTTCGAATCCGGTGTAAACAACTCTTGCCACAAATCTCATTACACTCTAACGTATAGGCGTTTTATCGGCATTTCTGCGTGGCGTGTCACATTTTTTCTGGCATGAGACGCAACCGTGCTCGCGATAATCCCAAAAACCGTGAAGTAATAAATATAAAAAGGGACGAAAGGGTATGCGCTTAGAAGTAAGTTGCATCGACCGCGTGGGTCTAGCAAAAGACATTCTGGTGATCCTCGAAGGCTATGGCATTAACCTGATAGCTATCGACGCCAGTAACCAGGGATTTCTCTATCTGCAGTTTGCTGAGGTCAACTTTGATGTGCTCAGTGAGCTGCTGCCGTTAATCAGGAAGGTGGAAGGGGTGCATGATGTGCGCACAGTCTCTTTCATGCCTTCCGAGCAGGAGCATTACGCGCTCAAGACCTTGTTGAAGACGCTGCCGGATTCTGTCTTCTCCATCGACGTTAAGGGGCGGATCCGCATCGTCAATGAGTCGGCGCTGATGACGGTCAACATGGGTGAGCACGAGGTGCTCGACGAACCCCTCAATCATTGGGTACAGGGCTTTAACTTCAACCGCTGGCTCAGCGAGCCGCTGGTGTTGGCCCAGGCCACACGGGTTAACATTGGCCAGAGCGAATACCTGGCCGAGATGCTGCCCATCTATCTGCCTGACGAGAACGACAAGACCATTCTGGCCGGTGCCGTAGTCTCCCTCAAATCGCCCGCACGGGTCGGCAAGCAGTTTAACGCCCTACAGAATCAGACCACAGGGTTTGAGAATGTGCTGGCGGTCAGCGACAAGATGAAAGAGGTGTTAGTGCAGGCCAGACGCATGGCCCAGCTCGATGCGCCTCTGCTGATCACGGGTGAGACGGGCACAGGCAAGGAGCTGATGGCCAGAGCCTGTCATGATGCCAGCATGCGTCGTGAGCACCCCTTTATTGCGATTAACTGCGCCGCCATGCCTGACAGCGCCGCCGAAGAGGAGCTCTTCGGTTATGTCAGCGGTGGTGAAGTGGTCAAGCGCGGCTTCTTCGAGGAGGCCAAGGGCGGCACCGTCTTCTTAGATGAGATAGCGGAGATGTCCAAGGCGGCCCAGGTCAAACTGCTGCGCCTGCTGCAGGACGGCACCTTCCGCCGAGTAGGCGGCGATGTGGAGGTGCGCTCGGACGTGCGCATCATCTGCTCGACCCAGAAGAACCTGGCCGAGCTGTGCCAGACCGGCGAGTTCCGCGAAGATCTCTACTATCGCATCCATGTGCTCAGCTTCCATATGCCGTCGCTTCGCGAGCGTAAGGTGGATGTGATCCCGCTGACCGAGATGTTCCTCGAGCATTACAGTCAGCAGCTGTCTATTCCTATTCGTCGTATCTCGGCCCCATGCCGTGAGCACCTGCTTGGCTATGCCTGGCCGGGTAACGTGCGCCAGCTGAAAAACGCCATCTTCCGTGCGGTATCCATGTGGGATGGCTCGGCGGAGCTGACGGTGGATCAGCTAAAACTACCGTCATACGCCGAGGGCTTTGGCTATTTCGATCATCAGTTTGAGGGCAGTCTGGATCAGGCGATGAAACAGTTTGAGGCGAGTCTGCTAAGACGCCTCTATCCGGCTTATCCGAGCACCCGTCAGCTGGCGAAGAAGCTTGGGGTGTCCCATACGGCTATCGCCAACAAGCTGAGGGAATATAAGATCAGCAAGCAAAAAGGGATGTAAAACCTTATTGCCAGTTGGCTGGTGGTTTTCTAGGCAGAGACAAGGCCGAAACCCCATGGATTTGGGGCTATTTCTGTCTGTCATGAATTGTTTACAAAATTGATTGTTGAGGGAAGGAGTGTGATTTGTATCACGCTATTCCTATCTTGAGGCGCATAGGGTATTCCTATGCCAAATTGATAGTCCCAGACCCAACGGGGTTGCCCCTTGGGTCTGACAAGAGAAGAATTCGATAGGAGTGGGTATGAAGTTAGCAAGTTATAACAACGGCCGTCGTGACGGTCAGCTGATGCTTGTGAGTAAGGATCTAACCAAGGCTGTTGCGGTACCGGCCATAGCGCACACCATGCAGCAGCTGCTCGACGCCTGGGATCTACTTCAGCCGCAACTGCAAGAGCTATACGAGGCCCTTAACCAAGGCGTGCTCGATAACACGGTTGATTTCGACGAGAACAAGTGTCTGTCGCCGCTGCCACGTGCCTATCAGTGGGCCGACGGTAGCGCCTATGTGAACCACGTTGAGCTGGTACGTAAGGCGCGCGGCGCCGAGATGCCTGAAACCTTCTGGACAGATCCTCTGGTGTATCAGGGCGGTTCTGACAGCTTTATCGCCCCTAAGGCGGATATTGAGCTGGCCAGCGAAGAGTGGGGTATAGATTTTGAGTCTGAAGTGGCAGTGATCACCGACGACGTGCCTATGGGCATTGACGCAGATTCGGCCGAGAAACATATCAAGCTGTTGATGCTGGTGAACGACGTGTCGCTGCGTAACCTGATCCCTGCCGAGCTGGCTAAGGGTTTTGGTTTCTTCCAATCTAAGCCATCGAGCAGCTTCTCGCCTGTGGCCGTGACCCCGGATGAGCTGGGTGACAAGTGGCATGAGTCTAAGGTATACCTACCGCTGATCACTCATCTGAATAACGAACTGTTCGGCAAGCCAAACTGTGGCGTCGACATGACCTTTAACTTCAGTCAGTTGATCGCCCATTTCACCAAGACTCGCCCACTGGGCGCCGGCGCCATCATAGGCTCGGGTACCATCTCTAACTATGATCGCAGTGCTGGCTCTAGCTGCCTGGCCGAGACTCGTATGCTGGAAACCATCAGCGACGGTAAGCCATCGACCTCATTCATGCGTTTCGGCGATCGCGTGCGTATCGAGATGCTGGATGAGAACGATAAATCCATCTTCGGTGCCATCGACCAGCAGGTGGTCGAGTACAAAGGTTAATTCTCAAATTTGTTGAGACTTCGGGGCAGCCAAGGTTGCCCCGTTTTTGTAATCGCCGTAAGTAAAGGCAGGTTAGTGCCAAGGAAACAGGGGAGCTGTGTGATGAAATTATTGGGCTACTGGCGCTCCAGCGCCGCTTATCGAGTGCGTATCGCATTGAATTTAAAGGGCCTGGATGCGAGTCTCGAGTCTGTGCATCTGGTTAAGAATGGTGGTGAGCAGCATCTGCCTGAGTATGCGGGGCTTAACCCTCAGGAGTTGGTGCCGACCCTTATTGAAGGCAACAACGAGTTTGTTCTGTCTCAGTCGCTGGCGATCATCGAATACCTCGACGAGCAGTATGGCGGCACCTTGATGTTGCCAAAGGCGCCCAAGGCGAGGGCCGAGGTGCGTGCCATGGCGCTCTCTATCGCCTGTGAGGTTCACCCGCTGAATAACCTCAAGGTGTTGCAGTATCTGACCAATAATTTGGCGCTGGACGAGGATGCTAAGAACGCCTGGTATCATCACTGGATCCACCAGGGTTTTAGCGCGTTCGAGAAGCAGCTGGAAAAGCATGCCGGTACCTACTGCTATGGCGATGAGGTGACCCTGGCGGATCTGTGCTTGATCCCTCAGGTCTATAACGCCAATCGTTTCAAGGTCGACTTAGGCGCTTATCCCAACATTCGCCGTATCTGGGACAACTGCCATAAGCTAGAGGCCTTCCAGTTGGCGGCGCCCGAGCGCCAGGCGGATGCCATCTAGGGACTAGGCCCTTAGCATGCCGCTAAGGGTTATTCATCAAAAACTCGACGAACGCCCTGTCGGCCAGCCCGATGGGGCGTTCTCTATTCCAGGCAATATGCAGGTCCAGATGCACCGCAGGTGAGAAGGGGATGGCGCGGATGGGATCTCTTTCTTCGATTACCATCTCTAGCACACTGGTGATGGCAAAGCCCTGGGCGACCACCTGTTTAATCAGGTTGATAAGGTTGGTCTCGAAGGCGATATTGACCTCGAGATCCAGCGCCTTGGCTTGAGATAGCATCCATTCGCGGTGGAAATAGCCGGGCTTAAACATCACCAGTTCCTGCTCGAAGAACTGCTCCAGGGTGATCCCCGAGTGCTCCGCCAACGGGTGATCCTCACCCACGGCCACCACCATCTGCTCCCTGAGCAGCAGATGGCTGTCGAAGTTAGGCTGCAGGTCTTGCCCCGTGATGATGGCGATATCCACCTCTTCGTTTTGCAACATCCGCAGGCTGTCGCGGGTGCCGCCTTCAAACAGTGACAGCTTAAGATCCGGATATCTGTGCCTGAAGGCCATCAGGCGCGAGGGCAGGTAGTAGGACCCCAGCATGCCCGGCACTGCGATGCGCACCTCGCCCTTGGTGAGGTTGGCCATGGACTTAATATGGGCCTCGGCCTGTTTGACCTGCTTGAGGATCAGCCTGGCGTGTTGCGCCAGTGCCTCGCCCTCGGCGGTGAGAGTGAGACGGCTGCCGTCCTGGCCGCGGTAGTGCTTGTTGCGATTGATAAGCGTGACCCCGAGGGACTCTTCGAGACGTTTTATCCCCTGACTCAGGGCGGGCTGGGCGATGTTGAGCTGCTTGGCCGCCAGGGTAAAACTGCCCCGAGTCGCGAGCGCCTCTAACTGCCTAAGCTGTTTGATATCCATGTTTTACCACCCCGGGTGAAGCCTTGTCGCTTAAAGGCGCATTGCTATCGGTTTGAACCTTGATTCGTCAATAATATAATGTTATTGACATCATATTTATAATCTATTTTTGTTATGTTAGCGCCGGTGCTAGCCTGTGTCTATCTCTCCTTTTGAGCGCGAAATCATGACCGCCAGCCGTGCACTACAACTTCGTCTGATCTGGGGCCTGTCGCTGGCCTCTGTGGTGATCTACATCAACCTGTATATGGTGCAGGGAATGCTGCCGCTGATCGCGACCAGTTTTAGCGTGTCGCCGGCCCATGCCACCCTATTGCTGTCGGTGACCAGCTTCTCCATGGCCTTTGCGCTGCTCTTCTATGCCACTCTGTCGGACAAGCTCGGCAGGCGTAAGCCGCTGCTGTGGAGCCTGGCCTTGTTGGTGGTGGCGGATATCATGTTGATCTGGGTGCAGGATTTTTCGGCGCTGGTGGCGGTGAGGCTATTTCAGGGAGTATTGCTGGCGGCGGTGCCCGCCATCGCCATGGCCTATTTTAAGGATCTGCTCGATACCAGTGTGCTACTCAAGGCCGGGGCCATCTATATCGGGGCCAATAGTTTAGGTGGCATCGCGGGGCGCCTGATTGGCGGCCTGATGACTAAGTATCTGAGCTGGGTAGAGGCCATGGGCCTGGTGAGTGTCTTGACCCTTGCTGGGGTGGTGGGCGTGTTACTGTTATTGCCGCGCCTCGACCGGGTGCGGATCCGTCGCCGTCAACACAAGAGTGGCTTTGGGCTTGCCGATCTTAAGGGGTTTGGCCTGCACCTTGGCGATGCCACCCTGGTGAAGCTCTATCTTCTCGGCGCGCTGGCCTTCATGGTGATGGTCAATCAGTTCAGCTATATCCAGCTGCATCTGATGCAGGCACCGTTTCACTGGGGCAAGTTTCAGGTGACCCTGATCTTCCTCTGTTATCTGAGCGGCACCTACGCCTCGTTTCGCTCGGCCAAGTGGGTGACGCGTCTGGGCCGCCAGCCACTGTTTATTCTCTCGGCCGTGATGATGTGTGTCGGCAGCCTGGTTACTTTAGGGGATACCAGCAGCGCCATCGTTATCGGTTTCCTGTTGTCCAGCTTCGGCTTCTTTACCTTCCACAGCATCTGCAATGCCTGGGTGGCGCAGCGCGCCCAGCAGCACAGGGCCAAGGCCACGGCGCTCTACCTATGTAGTTACTATCTGGGGGCGGCGCTCGGCGGGCCTTTCCTGTTGCCGTTTTGGCAGCACTGGGGTTGGAGCGGTGTGGTCGGCGGCAGCCTGACCCTGCTTAGCGGCGTGATTGTTATCGTGGTGATGCTGCAACGCACCCACAGGCCGAGCACCCCGCTATTGGATGCGGCGGGCTAACGGGTTGCCAGACTTAGTTGATAAAGGTCTTTCGGTTGAGGCCGAACTTCTGCATCTTGTCGTAGAGGGTCTTGCGCGGCAGCTCCAGCTGCTCCATGGTCAGCTTGATGCTGCCCTTGTTATTGCTCAGGGCCTCTTCGATCAGTAGGCGTTCGAAAAACTCCACCCGCTGCTGTAGCGACATGTTGGCATTGAGTTGACTCCTCTGCCTCAGAGAGGTAGCAAAGGCCGCCTCAGGGCCCAGGAGCACGTAGCGCTCGGCCAGGTTACGCAGCTCCCTGACATTGCCCGGCCAGTCGTGGGAGACCAGTTGGGCCGTATATTCCGCCGTCAGAGGGATCAGCGCCTTGTGATAACGCGCCGAGGCGACCCGGGCAAAATGCAGGAACAGCAGGCCAATATCTTCGCGGCGTTCTCTCAGGGCCGGGATTGGCACAGTCACCAGGTTGAGGCGATAGAGGAGATCCTGGCGAAATTCACCTGTGTCACACAGGCCCTTGAGATCCACCTTGGTGGCGGCGATGATGCGAATGTCCAGGTCTATGCTCTTGTTGGAGCCTAGGCGCTCCACCTTCCTGTCTTCCAGCACCCTCAGCAGTTTTACCTGCAGGGAGAGTGGCGTGCTCTCGATCTCATCGAGAAACAGGGTGCCGCCATTGGCATACTCGAACTTACCTATGCGGGTCTTATCGGCGCCGGTGAAGGCGCCGGACTCAGCGCCAAACAGCTCGCTCTCTATGATGGTCTCTGGGATGGCGCCGCAGTTGATGGCAACGAAGTTGGCCTCGGCTCTGGGGCTGTGGTCGTGCAGGTAGCGGGCGACCAGCTCCTTGCCCGTGCCCGTCTCGCCTTCGATCAATACATCGGCAGGCATATCGATCACCTGGTGGATGATGTGGCGCATCTGCTTGATCCCCGGACTGTGGCCCAAGATACGCGGCCCCGGCGTGCTCTGGGATTCCAGCTCACGTTTGAGGCTGCGGTTTTCCAGGGTTAATGCACGTTTCTCCAGGGCGCGCTTGGCGATGTCCAGCATATGCTCGTTGTTAAAGGGTTTCTCGATAAAATCATAGGCGCCCTGTTTCAGCGCCTGTACCGCCATGGCGATATCGCCGTGCCCGGTTAGTAGGATGATGGGAATGTCCTTGTTTTGGCCCAGCAGGGTGCGCATCAAGGAGAGGCCGTCGATATCCGGCATGTTGACGTCGGAGATCACTATGCCGGGCCAGTTGTCGGGCAGGCCAAGGCCAATCTGTTTGGCATCGGTGAGGGCCAAGGCGCGGTAGGACTCCAGTTCAAACAGCTGCACCAGCGCCGAGCCAATCAGAGGCTCGTCATCGACGATTAAGATATCGTATTGGTTAAAAACTTGATTCTGCATGGTTAGTTTCCTGACGCATGTATGGGCAGTGTGATCTGGAAGATGGCGCCGCCTTGCTCTCGATTGGCAACGCTTATCTTACCCTGCATCGCCTCGACGATGCGCCTGGAGATAGAGAGCCCCAGGCCCAGCCCCTGGCGCGAGCTGGTGTAGTAGGGGTCGAAAATCTTCTGCATCTGACTCTCGTCTATGCCTGTGCCCGTATCTTCTATGGTGATCTCTAGACGATTGCTCACCACGACACTGATGATCAGCTGTTTCGGGCTGCAGGCGCGCATGGCGACCATGGCATTGCTCATCAGGTTGATCAACACCTGCTGCAGCCGGATAGGGTCACCCCAGATGAGCGTCTCACACTCTGTGTTGTTCAGCACGAGATCGATCCCCTGTTTGTCTACCTCTGGCTGGATGATGGTCAGGGCATCCTTGATGCATTGTGCCACGCTAATCGCCTTGTCGTTGCCCTGGCTCTTGCGGGTAAAGCTCTTAAATTGCGACACTATGGCCGCCAGTCGATCGGTCAGCTCTATGATGGTCATTATGTTGCTGGAGACATCGTCCCACTTGGCGCGTGAGAGCAGTGTCTGGGTATTCTGTGCATAGCTGCGGATGGCGGCCAGCGGCTGGTTGATCTCATGGTTGATGCTGGCCGAGAGGCTGCCGATCACTGTGAGTTTGGCGGCCTGGATCAACTCATCCTGGGCTTCCTTCAGCTGCTGATGACTGGTTTCCAGCGCCTGGGTGCGCTCCTTGACCCTCTGCTCTAGCTGTTCGTGGGCCTGGCGCATGCGGCGGGTATTCTTACGCTTCTCTATGGCGAACAAGAGCGCCAGCGCGCACAGCAGGTAGAGGGCGCCATAGAGCAGGAGTAGCGGTGGCAGCGAGCGGTAGATGGGCGCCATGGGCGAGAGGATATGCACCTGCCAGCCGGCATCGCTCATGAAGGCGGCGTTATCCATAAATTCGGCGCCTTGCTTATCTTTGCCAATCTGGTAAATCCGGTAGTCTGCCGCCAGTGAGGCGGCAAAGGGGGGCTCGATCGCCAGCGGCCTGATGTCACGATTGGCGTAGCGTCTCGATGTCTCGATACGCTTTTTGAGCTGATGGGTCACAGGCGTTAGCGCGGTGAGGCGCCATTCCGGTCGGCTGGAGAGGAAGATGATATGGTCCGGGTCGCTGATAGCGAACTCGTAGTTGCTGCCCCTGGCCATGCCCGTACTCTGCTGCTCTATCTCGGTGACATCGACCTTCACCACGATAGCACCTAACACCTTGGCCTTGTCCTGGCTGGGGGTCACTGGATAACCATGGCTGTAGATGGGGTAGGAGAAGTAGTAGCCGCGTTTGTTTGAGCTGGTACCGACCGCGAAATAGCGGCCCATCTTGCCTTCGATGGCGTCCTTGAAATAGGGCCGAAAGGCATAATTCTTGCCGATAAAGGAGTAGCTTTGCTGCCAGTTACTGGCGGCGATGGCGTCGCCGTTCACATTCACCAGATAGATGTCCAGCGCCTCTGTGATGCTCTGGATCTCTTCCAGATAGCGGTTGAGCGGCGTGATGGTATCGGGATCGTCCTGCTGTAACAGGGCACTCGCCAGCAGTGGGTTGGTCGAGAGTACATGGGGGATGCTCTCATAACGACTGAGGGAGCCAGAGAGGAAGCTGAGCAGCTCTTTCATCTGAGCGTTAGATTGTTGCCGCGTCATCTCATAGCCATGTTCCAGATGGAACCAGTAGGCGACGCGCAGGGTAAAGGCGAGGCCAAGGAGTATGATGAAGCCGACGCCGAGGTATTTTCTTCTTGTTATCATTTTCGACATAAAAGGCATGTCCAATTGAAAAAGCGAGCCTGAAAGGGAGTTGTTAATAACCCGTTTCAGACTCGCCCAATTGTTAAGCAAAATCAAGTGTTTTAATAACCGTTTAACTTATCAATATATTCAGGCAGGAACAGGGAGATCTGCGGAATATAAGTGATCAGCACCAGGAAGAAGAGCAGCAGTGCCAGCCAAGGGATACAAGATTGGATCACCCATCCCATGCTGCGGCCCGTTATTCCCGCGGTGACAAATAGGTTGAGGCCTACGGGAGGCGTTAGCATGCCGATTTCCATGTTAACCACCATGATGATGCCAAGATGGATAGGATCTATCCCCAGCTGGGTGGCGATGGGGAACAAGATCGGCGCCATGATCAGCAAGATGGCCGATGGCTCCATGAAGTTACCCGCGGCCAGTAGCAGCAAGTTGACTATGATGAGGAAACCCCATACCGGCAGCCCCATGCCCACTATGGTCTCGGCGATCAGATGTGGAATACGCTCTGTGGTGAGCACATGGGCGAACAGCATAGCGTTGGCGATGATGAACAGCAGCATGATGCTGACCTTGGCGCCATCGCGCACCACGTGGCGTATCTCCTTGTCGGCCGGGGTCTTGAAGACAGCAAGCACCATAAAGCCCAGGTTACGCAGCACGGCTCTTAGCAGCGACTCGCCGCTATCGCGCCAGCTGACGTTTTTCAGCGGGCCTATGTCGCGATAACCAAATACCGCAATGAAATAGGCGTAGACGCAGGCGACGGCTGCGGCCTCGGTCGGGCTGGCGATACCGCCGTAGATGGAGCCCAGTACGATGAGGATCAGCGCAAGGCCACCCATCGCCTTGGCGCTCGATATGGCCAGGGGGCGAAAACCGGGAAAGGGCCTTGAAGGCAGCTTCTTGATGCGGGCCACGATATAGATGGCGAGCATCAACAAGAGGCCCATCATCAGGCCGGGGATAAGTCCCGCCATAAACATGCGCGCCGCAGAGACTTCGGTTGCCGCCGCATACACCAGCATGACGATAGAGGGCGGGATCAGGATCCCCAGGGTGCCCGAGGTGGTGATCACCCCAGCGGCAAATTTCTCTGGGTAGCCGGCCCGCACCATGCCGACGATGACGATAGAGCCGATGGCGGCGACCGTGGCGGGCGATGAGCCCGATACCGCGGCAAACAACATGCAGGCCATCACTGAAGCCATGGCGAGACCACCGCGGATGTGGCCCACGCTGTCCATGGCGAAGTCGATGATGCGCCGGGCGACGCCGCCGGTTGACAGAAAGGCCGACGACAGAATGAAGAAGGGGATCGCCAGCAGGGTGTAGTGCTCCGAGGTAGATTCATACAGTTTCAATGCCACCGAGGCCAAAGAATCGTCGGAGAAGAGCAATATGGTCAGCATGCTGGAAAAACCAAGCGCGATGGCGATGGGCATGCCCAGCAGCATACAGATAAACAGGCTGATAAAGAGGGTTGCTATAGTCATTATTTTTCATCTCCAGGCTGTTTGTCGTCGGCCTGAGCCTCTTGATCGATAAGGTGCATGCTCTCCTTGGCCTCATCGGCGAAGGCGAAGCCATCTGTCTTGTTGGTGATGATGGCCAGAGCAAGTTGCAAAAAGCGCCAGGTAAGCAGAATAAAGCCGATGAGCAGTATGCTTTGGGAGATCCATAGGGGAACGGCTGGCTCCTCGACGTCGATGCGCAGGTATTCCCAGGCAAAGTCACCGTCTAATCCGCCGATGAGAAAGTGGGGCAGGTCAATGTCTTCCATCGGCACGCCGATCTGATACATCTTCGCCAGGTATTCCCAGCTGCCGAATAAGAACATGCCGCAGTAGACTAAACAGATAGCGACGGCCAAGATGGCGGTATACTTACGTCCCCTTCTAGGCAGTTTTTTGACAAAGGCATCGACCCCTATGTGGGCGCCGACCTTGACACCATAGGACATGCCAAACAGCACGAACCAGCCGCAGATGGTGAGCGTCAGCTCCTGGATCCACAAGAAACCTGTGTTAAAGAAGAAACGAGCGATCACCTCGACAAAGACCAACAGGGTCATTGCGGTGATCAAGGCGTTAAGTACCACCTCTTCGATATGAGAAAAAAAGCGAGACATCATCTCTAGGACTCCTCAAATAGGAAAGAGGCCGAATACCGTGGAAACGGCCTCAATGCATTCCTATAAAATTAGGGGGTTAGCGCTTATTATTCGTTTGAGGCAACGGCGGCATCGATAAGATCTTTACCTATCTTATCTTCGAACTGTGCCCATACAGGTTTCATGGCGTTGACCCAGGCGGCGCGTTGCTCTGGGCTCAGGTAGGTGATCTCAGAGCGCTTAGAGTCGATGATGGCTTGCTTGTCTTTGTTAACCTTGGCGGCGGCAATATCGTTACCATAGGCAATCGCTTCATCCAGTGATGCCTTGATCACCTTGCGCTTGTCGGCGGGTAGCGACTTCCAGAAGGTGTTTGAGGTGACCACCATGTAGTCGAGTACGCCGTGATTGCTCTCTGTGATGTTGCTCTGTACTTCGTAGAACTTCTTCGAATAGATGTTAGACCAGGTATTTTCCTGTCCATCGATGGCGCGGGTCTGTAGCAGAGTAAAGACTTCCGAGAAGGGCTTCTTCACCGGAATGGCATCGACCGCCTGGAACTGCGCAGCCAAAACGTCTGAGGCCATGATGCGGAACTTCTTACCTTGGGCATCTTCCGGCAAGATCAGCGGGCTACTGGCCGAAAATTGCTTCATACCATTGTGCAGATAACCCAGGCCGACGACACCTTTACGCTTCATCGAATTCAGCAGCAGCTGGCCGGCATCGCTCTGTTGGAAGCGGTTAACGGCGTCCATGTCTTTGAACAGGAAGGGCAGATCGAATATCTGCAGCTTCTTGGTGTAGCGCTCGAACTTGGACAGCGATGGCGCCACAAATTGCACATCGTTAAGCAACAGGGCGGAGAGCTCGTTGTTGTCACCAAACAGCTGAGAATTTGGGAACACGTTTACCTGATACTCACCGGGTAGACGCTCTTCTACGAGTTGCTTGAACTTCAGTGCCATTTGGCCTTTAGGGGTGTTTTCGGCAACCACATGGGAAAACTTAATTTCCGTTGGTGCCGCCCAGCTGTTCAAGCTGGTTCCCAAAATTGCGGCGATTGAGGCCATCTTGACGATCTGTTTGATAAAGGTACAGGTGTTGAGTCTGGTCATTTTGTTATCCCTATAATTGTTAATCCTTCAGTGCCTTAGGGCGACTGACGGTTCACTATGTGCTTAACTCAAAGAAATTATAGGCAAGGACCAGGCCAAGAGTGTTTAAATTATGTAAATGGCTTTATATCAATGTGTTGCCGCGTGTTGGTTAAATGGTAAACATGACGACTTGGGGAGGATATCGCCCATTGGTTGTAGTCGGATGGGTGGAAACCCACCCATTTAGGCGGGCTGAATTGTGAGGCGTGTCACGTGTTATGGTTAACCGTGCGCTGGCCAGTATTGTCGCCTGAAGTGACCGTGATATAGGACGGCTCCGGCGCCCACCGCGCACAGGGCGCCGATTAACAGGACGATTTTAACATCAAACACGGCTAACAGTCCGCCGAGAAGCGCTGCCAGCAGGTTACCGACACAGAAGATGGTCACCAGCATGCCCATCAGTTGCCCCTGCGGCCTGTCCTGATAGGCATGGGACAGGTAACTTGGCAGGAAACTGTTATAGATGGCGATGCCCGCACCTATGGTCACGAAGGTAAGCAGATAGCTGGCATTGGTGAGATAGGGAAAGCAGGCCAGAGAGGCACCAAACAGTGAGATGCCGACCAGACTCGCGCCGGCGTGGGTCAACCTGCGCTGCAACAAAGGGGTAAACCAGATGCTGGTGGCGATCATGCAGCCGGTGAGTAGCACAGTGACCCAGCTGATCTGCGCCGGCGTAAAGGCCGCCTGCTGAACCAGATGCAGCGGATAGAATTCATAGTAGAAGTTAACCCCCATGGTCAGTAGCAGGTAGAGCAGAAAGAAGCGTCTGAGGGCTGGCTCTCTGAGCAGTACCAGGCTAGAGCCTTTCTCCGCGTTGGCCTTGGTTTCATCGAGCTGACGTGGCAGAAGCCAGCGACTCAGCAGGGCACAGAGGATGCAGGCAATGGCCGCGGCGCCGAATACCATCTCCATTCCCCACTCGATGAGGTAGCCGCCCGTCAAGGGCCCAAGCAGATAACCGCCGTAACCCATGGCGCTGATCAGCGAGAAACTGCGCGTCTTATCGATTTGTGGGTGCAGATCGGCCGCTATCGCCCTGGCAATTGCGATATTGCCCTCGCATATCCCCGTGAGTAAGCGAGCGAGACAGAATAGAACAAACTGCTCAGAATGGGCGGCGAAGGCCGTGAGTCCATAGCCCATGGCGCTGCCGAGTAGCGTAAGGCTAAGCAGGCGCTTGCGCCCATGAGTGTCAGACAGGCTGCCGATGAAGCTGCCGCCTATGATGATCCCCAAGGGATAGATGCCTAAGACTATGCCCAGCAAGAATTCGCTGGGTAGCCCCATAAATTGGGTGAGGGGAGAGCTGTTGTCATGAAAAAGGGGGGCCAGCACGGGATAAGGCAGTGCAATGCCTGCCACACTGATCAGGGTAACGATTAAGGTGACGCCGAGAATGCGCTGGGCCGTCTGTTCGGGAGCGGTTTGTAGGGAGTCGGTGGCGTTCATGACAGCGTTTAAAAGAATGAATAGATAGCACTACTCTACATCAGTAGTCTTTTAAATAAATCATTTTGTTTATTTAATTGATTGGAGGGAATTGGAGCTTTGTTAACTTGTTTATTTTATTGAATTAACGTTAGAGTCATCTTATTTGGGCGGATTGATACGCTTAAGAATCGCCTCACTGGGCAGCAGTTCCAGGTGACCCTGGGCATCGAAATACCAACCCGTGATAAAGCCTTTCTGTCGCATGGTAACCAGATTTTGCATCACCTCCTTGGCTTCGATCATCGCTTCCTGCTCATCGCATTCATGGGTGAGTTTAAGGTACGCGGCAATGCTTGCCAGCGACGCAGATTGAGTGACATCGGCCATGTTCAACCACCTTGAGTAGTACTTGGTTTGAGCAAAGTCTTATACCAATCGTAATAAATAATTGATCATTCTAGCTTGTTAAAACGCTCGATAACTGTATTAGTATTTTTAATTGTAGAATAACTACTTATCTAAAAATCCTGCTTTGTTCTCAAGCGTTTTTCCTGCGCTATTTCTGATCACATATTTACTGTGATTGGTATTAATGAAGAATAGTTGAGGCTAAGGGATTCGCAATAGCGATAAGCGGCGGTAAAGGCTTGCTGCTAGGCTGTTTGATTATAAATAGGGGAGTGAAGCAAAGAAGCGGAAATATGGTGGTCGATACTGGGCTCGAACCAGTGACCCCCTCCTTGTAAGGGAGGTGCTCTCCCAGCTGAGCTAATCGACCTGGGACTGTGTGTGATTTATCGTTTCATAGCCATGCTATGGTGGTCGATACTGGGCTCGAACCAGTGACCCCCTCCTTGTAAGGGAGGTGCTCTCCCAGCTGAGCTAATCGACCTGGGATAAATACAGCATTTACATATTTTGATAACAATGGTGGTCGATACTGGGCTCGAACCAGTGACCCCCTCCTTGTAAGGGAGGTGCTCTCCCAGCTGAGCTAATCGACCTGGGACATTATTATATTCGATACTCTCTCATGAAGAGATGGTGGTCGATACTGGGCTCGAACCAGTGACCCCCTCCTTGTAAGGGAGGTGCTCTCCCAGCTGAGCTAATCGACCTGGGAATATCTCACAACATTAAACTCGATGCACCACATATTCAATCAAAGAGAAAATATGGTGGTCGATACTGGGCTCGAACCAGTGACCCCCTCCTTGTAAGGGAGGGGCTCTCCCAGCTGAGCTAATCGACCTGGGACACATCAAATTTTATTACCATACAGTGTATGGTGGTCGATACTGGGCTCGAACCAGTGACCCCCTCCTTGTAAGGGAGGTGCTCTCCCAGCTGAGCTAATCGACCTCGCTGTGTGGGGCCGTATTATAGGGGGGAACGATCTACTGTCAACGCTTTTTTCGAGAAAATAATGAGTCCGGTTCAAATTTGTTCGGATCGTCTTAATGTTAAACAAATCAGGATGATTTCTGATGGCGCCTTGGCGAAAGCCTGTACAGAAGGGGGCTTTCGCTCGCTGGTTCGAGTCAATAATCAGCAGGGGGAAGTAAGGAAAATAGGCATGAGGGATAAAAATTGTCGTGTAAAGGGAACGAACAAATGGGAAATTGCTCACCTTTACAGCCTACTCTTCGTTTGGCTGGGCAAGATGATCTGGCATCAGTACAAGTAAGCTGGCTTTATAAGTAGAGGTAACTAGGGAAGGTGCGAACAAGTCGTCGCACAGCTCTGGCTTTGATAGCAGCGACAGTTCAAGGCATTCAACTGAGGGCATGCCGAGGCCTGCTGAAGTTGAATAACGCCGAAATGGTGTTGCTATCAAAGCCCCGCAGGGCGAGGCTTACAGCGGTATTTGCTGCGTTACAGTTCTTGCGAAGGACTAGGGCCATTCGCTGCAAACTGTGCCTTGCATCTATCCACTTTAAGCACACGCAGAGCAAGCACCGCACAGCTCTGGCTTTGATAGCAGCGACAGTTCAAGGCATTCAACTGAGGGCATGCCGAGGCCTGCTGAAGTTGAATAACGCCGAAATGGTGTTGCTATCAAAGCCCCGCAGGGCGAGGCTTACAGCGGTATTTGCTGCGTTACAGTTCTTGCGAAGGACTAGGGCCATTCGCTGCAAACTGTGCCTTGCATCTATCCACTTTAAGCACACGCAGAGCAAGCACGGGACTTATTCGCACCTTCCCTAGACCTCTGCATTATCTATAAGTCGATACAAGCCATAAGGGGAGCGAGTCATTCTGCGCTCGCGGATTCTCTATTGCTGATACATGCGCTTTATATGGGGAGTGCCTATTAGCAAACCGTTACTTAATATAAGGGAGTCTCACTAGTGTCTTGAAGCTGGGCGGGCCCATAGACGCATAGTCATCTCTTTTATCTATACTTCTTTTTTCTACGCATCTTCTATCCCTACTGCTTTCTATCTTTATAGCTTTATATCTTTACAGCTTTTATCTTTCGTTGTGCCTATTGATATAGATGAAGCCTGTCGCCTCTTAGTGATAAGGGGCGGGTTAGTTAGATGGCAATCTGGCGTGACTAATGAGAGCTCGGCATTCGTATGTGGTAAGTGACAGAGACGAGCCTGTGCGTTGTGACGGGGCGGTCACCTTTTTTGGTCTCGGGCCGGGTGCTATTGGTCTGGCTATTTTCTCTTATCCCATTTGGCTGTTAGAATAGCGGCCACATTAAATAGCTCAGTCTATATTTAGACATTTCGATAACAGGTTACTGTCCCATTATGACGATTAAGACGCGTTTTGCTCCAAGTCCTACCGGTTTTCTTCACGTAGGTGGTGCTCGTACTGCACTTTATTCATGGCTCTATGCCCGCGCTAACCAAGGTGAGTTTGTGTTACGTATCGAAGATACCGATCTCGAACGTTCAACGCCTGAAGCCTGCGCAGCAATCTTAGAAGGTATGGAGTGGCTTGGACTGAACTGGGATGAGGGTCCGTACTATCAGACTAAGCGCTTCGATCGTTACAACGAGATCATCGCCCAGATGCTAGAGCAGGGCACCGCCTATAAGTGTTACTGTAGCCGCGAGCGTATCGAGACGATGCGTGAAGAGCAGGCCGCTAGGGGTGAGCAGCAAAAGTATGATGGTTGCTGCCGTGATAAGGCGCCGCGCGATACCGATGAGCCATTTGTGGTTCGTTTTAAAAACCCAACCGAGGGTAGTGTGGTGTTTGACGATCACGTGCGTGGTCGTATCGAGATCTCAAACGACTTACTCGATGACTTGATCATTGCCCGTACTGACGGCACACCGACCTATAACTTCTGCGTGGTGGTCGACGATTGGGATATGGGCATCACCTGTGTGGTACGTGGTGAAGATCATATCAACAACACGCCTCGTCAAATTAACATTCTTAAGGCGCTTAGCGCGCCCGTGCCTGAGTACGCTCACGTGGCGATGATCTTAGGTGATGATGGTGCCAAGCTGTCTAAGCGTCATGGCGCTGTCGGTGTGATGCAGTATCGCGACGATGGTTACCTGCCAGAGGCGCTGCTTAACTATCTGGTACGCCTAGGCTGGTCTCATGGCGATCAAGAGGTCTTCTCTATCGATGAGATGAAGCAGCTCTTTAGCCTGGATGATATCAATAAGGCGGCGTCTGCCTTTAATACCGAGAAGCTTATTTGGTTGAACCAGCACTATATGAAGGAGCTGGCGCCTGAATATGTGGCCAAGCATCTTGAGTGGCATATGCAAGATCAAAACATAGACACGTCAAATGGTCCGGCATTGGTCGAAGTGGTCACAGCCCTGGCCGAGCGTGCCAAGACGCTTAAAGAGCTGGCTGCTTCTAGCCGCTACTTCTATGAAGACTTTGCAGAGTTCGATGAAACTGCAGCGAAGAAACATCTGCGTGGCGTGGCGCTAGAGCCGCTACAACTGATACAGAAGAAATTTGCCGAGCTAGAAGAGTGGACTGTTGAAGCAATTCACCAGGCGATCGAAGCCACTGCTGCCGAATTGGAGCTTGGCATGGGTAAGGTGGGTATGCCACTGCGTGTTGCGGTAACCGGTGCCGGTATGTCGCCTGCTGTAGATTTAACCGCTTTCCTCGTTGGAAAGGCCCGTTGTGAGCAAAGAATCTCCAAAGCGATTGAATTTGTAGCAAATAGAATAAATTCCTAAAAAACGAGTTGACACTTTTGGGTGTGCTGCATAGAATGCGCCTCGCAGTTGAGACACAGCCGGCAGATGCTCGCGGTGCACTCAAAGGTGACAAGTTAGGTAAGGGGCCTTAGCTCAGCTGGGAGAGCGCAACACTGGCAGTGTTGAGGTCAGCGGTTCGATCCCGCTAGGCTCCACCATCTAATTTGAAAGCGTTGAAGCAATAGCCTACTGGCTTCAACGAGTATTCACTCGATACGGAGTATAACGTATCAACAGTGTCCCATTCGTCTAGAGGCCTAGGACACCGCCCTTTCACGGCGGTAACAGGGGTTCGAATCCCCTATGGGATACCACTTTCTTGAGTGGTTGACTGTATAAGTTGACGATTCGATAGCGTTGAAGCGATAGCCTACTGGCTTCAACGAGTATTCACTCGATACGGAGTATAACGTATCACCAGTGTCCCATTCGTCTAGAGGCCTAGGACACCGCCCTTTCACGGCGGTAACAGGGGTTCGAATCCCCTATGGGATACCACTTTCTTGAGTGGTTGACTGCATAAGTTGACGATTCGATAGCGTTGAAGCAATAGCCTACTGGCTTCARCGAGTATTCACTCGATACGGAGTATAACGTATCACCAGTGTCCCATTCGTCTAGAGGCCTAGGACACCGCCCTTTCACGGCGGTAACAGGGGTTCGAATCCCCTATGGGATACCACTTTCTTGAGTGGTTGACTGTATAAGTTGACGATTCGATAGCGTTGAAGCGATAGCCTACTGGCTTCAACGAGTATTCACTCGATACGGAGTATAACGTATCACCAGTGTCCCATTCGTCTAGAGGCCTAGGAC
>NZ_JAKEVJ010000004.1:0-79932 GCF_022398425.1 Shewanella sp. Isolate7
GTGGATATCCTCAGTTTGAAGTGTCGGTCTCTGTTGATAAAAATAAAAATTTTAGTTTTTTATCCAAGCAATATCTGTTAATGGGGAATTGCCGCCGACGCCGCTTTGTGAAACAATCGATTCATTAGAATATTTCATTTTGGAGTCCATGTGATTGATAGTGACGGCTTTCGTGCAAATGTAGGCATCATTATCTGTAATCGCTTTGGGCAGGTGATGTGGGCCAGACGATTTGGTCAACATTCCTGGCAATTTCCGCAAGGTGGTGTGGATGAAGGCGAAAGCGCCGAGCAAGCCATGTATCGGGAGTTGTATGAAGAAGTTGGGTTAAGGCCTGAGCATGTGCAAATTTTAACCTCAACTCGTTCCTGGTTGCGTTATAGATTACCAAAACGGTTAATTAGGCAAGACAGTAAACCCTTATGTATCGGACAGAAACAGAAGTGGTTTTTATTACAATTGAAGAGTCAGGAGTCTGCCATCAATCTGGCGGCGAGCGGCCACCCGGAGTTTGATGACTGGCGGTGGGTCAGTTACTGGTATCCGGTCAGACAGGTGGTATCCTTTAAAAGAGACGTGTACCGCAAGGTGATGAAAGAGTTTGCGCCGACGGCATTGCCGTTTCAGGCCCAGGAAAGCGGCCACAGTGGCAGAAGAAGAGGTCGCCGCCGATAGGATAAGGCGATAAGTATCAGAGGAGAGATAGGCTGTGTTAAAGACGCTCAGAGACATTACTCAGGCCGTAGCCGCAGCCGACGATCTTCAATCTGCCCTATCTTTGCTTGTCAGCCAGACCAAGTCGGCAATGGAAACCCAGTGTTGCTCAATCTATATCTTAGAAGAGCAGGAACTGGTGCTGTCGGCCACCGACGGTCTCGATCCCAGAGCCGTAGGCAAGGTCAAGATGCCCATGAGCCAGGGCCTGGTTGGCCTGGTGGCCGAACGCGAAGAGCCGGTCAACTTGGCCGATGCCCAACAACACCCCAGATTTAAGCTATTTACCGAAGTCGACGAGGAAGATTTCCGTGCCTTTCTCGCCGTGCCCATCATCTATCAGAAATTAATCCTAGGTGTGCTGGTGGTGCAGCAGGCCGACGCGCGCCAGTTTAGTGAGGCGGAAGAGGCCTTCCTGATGACCCTAGCCGCCCAGCTGGCGGTTGCGGTGCGTGAGCAGCGTAAGAAGGCCGAGGTCAAATCGACGCCCAATAAGTGTGTCTACACGGGGACCTCGGCGGCCAGCGGCGTGGTGATCGCCCATGCCATGGTGCTGGGTGGCGAGATCCCCCTGGAGCAACAGGGACGTCGAACTCAAGAGGTAGATGACGAGCTGCTCGCCCTGAGTCAGGCTTTGGAGGCCTGTCGCAATACCCTGAGTGCCCTGTCTCAGCGCTTCGATGGCGAGAATGAGAAAGAGGTGCAATCTATCTTCTCCGCCTTGCAGCTGCTGCTGGACGACACCAGCCTGGGCGGTGAATATGTGCGGGAGATCCAGGCGGGATGGACGGCTATCTCGGCGGTGAGCCGGGTGTCTCTGCGTTACATAGATCATTTCCAGCAGATGCAAGACCCCTATATGCAGGAGCGGGCCACGGATATTCGCGATCTGGGGCAGAGGGTGCTGCGCGAACTGATCGAGCCGCAGAAGATGCAGCTGGAGCTGGATGTGCCGGTGATCCTGGTGACCAAGGAAGCCACGGCGACCATGTTGGCGGAGTTTCCCCAGCACAAATTAGTCGGCATAGTCACAGAGCTGGGCGGGGTGAACTCCCACGCGGCCATTCTGGCCCGGGCCTTCGGTGTGCCGGCGGTAATCGGCGTCGAGGGGATCCTCAACGCGGGGATAGACGGTAAGCAGCTTATTTTGAATGCCAATCGTGGGCAGGTGCTTATCTCGCCCACACCGACCCTGATAGGCGAGTATCGCAGCCTGATCTCGGCGGAGAAGGCGCTGCAGAAACGCTATGCCGAAGAGCTTTCTAAGCCTGCGACCACCCTGGATGATAGGCGTATTCATCTCTACCTGAATGCTGGGCTGTTAAGCAGCCTGGCCTCTGAGATCGCCGAAGGCGCCGATGGCGTAGGCCTGTATCGCACCGAGATCCCCTTCATGTTGCAGACTCGCTTCCCCAGTGAAGCCGAGCAGGTGGAGGTCTATCGTCAGGTGCTGGACGCGGCGCTCGGTCGCCCCGTGGTGATGCGCACCCTGGATGTGGGGGGCGACAAACCATTGTCTTATCTGCCTATCATAGAGGAGAATCCCTTCCTTGGTTGGCGCGGGATCCGCCTGACGCTGGATCATCCCGAGCTGTTTCTGGTGCAGCTCAGAGCCATGCTCAATGCCTCGGGCGGCGGTGAGCAGCTGCATATCCTGCTGCCAATGGTCTGTTGTCTCGATGAGATCGATCAGGCGATCGCCTACCTGGAGCAGGCCTATCTCGAGGTGAAGCAAGACGTGCATCCCGATCTGCAGCGGCCGAAGATAGGCATCATGCTGGAGGTGCCGGCGCTGCTGTTCCAGCTCGAAGAGGTGGCCAAGCGGGTCGACTTTATCTCTGTGGGCTCGAACGATCTGACCCAATATCTGTTGGCGGTGGACCGCAACAATCCCAGGGTCAGTACCCTGTACGACTCCTATCATCCGGGCATTTTACGGGCGCTGACCCAGGCGAGGCTGGCCTGCAGGGAATACCGGCTGCCCATCAGCGTCTGCGGCGAGCTGGCCGGTGAACCCTTGGGAGTCTTGCTGCTGGTGGCCATGGGCTATACCCAGCTGAGCATGAACCAGGGTAGCCTGGCCAGAATCAATTACCTGATCCGCCGGGTGTCTTATCAGGACCTGAGCGAGCTGCTTGCTCAGGCGCTGTCCCTCAGCAACGGCTTCGAGGTGAGGGAGCTGCTCTCCCTTTATCTTAAAGAGAAGGGCCTCGATGAATTCATCTAAGTGAGTTTCTCTCTGTGAGCGTTAGGCAATTTCAATCTGTCGGTAATTCCTTTAAGCTAATGCCTCCTTTCGCCACTGCCTTAGAGGTTTCATGTTCACCATAGTTGTCAGTTGTATTGCCCTCGGGGCCTTCATCGGCTTTATGGCGGGTCTGTTGGGAATAGGTGGTGGCGTGATAGCCGTTCCTGTCTTGCTGTTTCTTCTGCCCATGGCGGGCGTGGTGCCTGAACATCTTACCCATGTGGCCATTGCCACCTCGCTGGCGGCGATCATCTTAACCTCGCTTTCGTCGGCCCGGGCGCATCACGCCCGCGGTAATGTGCCCTGGCACCTGCTGACCATCATGCTGCCCGGTTTGATCGTCGGCGCGCTGTCGGCTGGATTTATCTCGTCGCTGTTTTCTGCCCAGCTGCTCAAGCAGGTGTTTGCCGGTTTCGTGGTGCTGATGGCGCTGCAGATGGTGTTTCCTTTTAAGGCAGCCGAGGGGGAGCGTAGCCTGCCTGCGGCGCCCTATCTGTTTATCGCCGCCGGACTTATCGCCATCATCGCCGCATTAATGGGTATAGGTGGCGGCATCTTGCTGATTCCGTTTTTAAGTTGGTGTGGCGTGCAGATGCGTCACGCCATAGGTTTCTCCTCTGTGACCGGGTTGATGATAGCCCTGTTTGGGAGTCTGAGTTATGTCTTTGCGGGCTGGGGAACACAAGGGCTGCCCGAATATACCCTGGGCTATATCTATCTTCCTGCCCTGTTTGGCATCGTCTGTACCTCTATGTTGACGGCGCCACTGGGGGCGAAGGCGGCCAGTGTCTGGCCCACGGCAAGATTAAAGAAAATCTTCGCCGTCATGTTATTCTTTATCGGGATCAAGTTAGCCCTCACCTAGGATAGGCGGTTAATGCGCGGCTAGGACTCGAATAAGGCAGGCGCCACGGGGCGTATCTAAGCAAAAATGATAAGTAGGATAAGATGAAACAGTATTTGGCATTATGTGAACGAATCATCAATGAGGGCGTCTGGGTTGAAAACGAGCGCACGGGAAAGCGCTGTTTAACCGTGATCAATGCCGATCTGGAATACGATGTGGCCGCAAACCAGTTTCCGCTGATCACCACGCGTAAGAGTTTCTGGAAGGGGGCGATAGCCGAGCTGCTGGGGTATCTCAGAGGCTATGACAATGCCGCCGATTTTCGAAAATTGGGTGCCAAGACCTGGGATGCCAATGCCAACGAGAACAGCGCCTGGCTGAATAACCCACACCGTAAGGGCCATGACGATATGGGCCGGGTGTACGGGGTGCAGGGCAGGGCCTGGGCCAAGCCGGATGGCGGCACTGTGGATCAACTGAGAAAGATCATCGATAACCTCTCTAGGGGGGTCGATGACCGCGGCGAGATCTTAAGCTTCTATAACCCCGGTGAGTTCCACATGGGCTGCCTACGTCCCTGCATGCATACCCATAACTTCTCTCTGCTGGGGGATACCCTGTACCTCAACAGTTTCCAGCGCTCCTGTGATGTCCCGCTAGGGCTGAATTTTAATCAGGTGCAGGTGTTTGCCCTGTTGGCGATTGTTGCACAGATCACCGGCCACAAACCCGGTAAGGCCTATCATAAGATAGTCAATGCCCACATCTATGAAGACCAGCTCCCGCTGATGCAGGAGGTACAGCTTAAGCGTGAGCCGTTCCCGTCGCCTCAACTGTATGTCAATCCCGATATCAAATCGCTGGAAGATCTCGAAACCTGGGTGACCATGGACGACTTCGAGGTCACTGGCTATCAGCATCATGAGGCGATTCAGTATCCCTTCTCTGTCTAAGGGTCAATCTTAAGACTGAGGAATTTCTGAGGTAAAGCGCGGCGAACTTCTGTGGAGTCGCCGCGTTTTATTAATCTATTCTGCATAAAAAATCTCCCTTTCAAACTGAATCTGCCTGTGATCCCTATCACGGATGGATTTAGTCGCCTCTGCCACTAGTTAGCACTGCATGCTATTGATTACTTCCGATTGACTGACTACACTTAATACCTCGGAATTACCGATGTATAATACCGATGCAAACGATTATTCAGCTAGGTTGCATTCCGCTAGACTCGATACATTAAGTGTTTTTGGAGTTTATTTATGGAAAAGGCGATTAGAAATTTTCTGAGCCAGGAATCGGCCGGTGGCATCTTATTGATGGCCGCCGTCATCTTGGCGATGATTATGGCGAACTCCCCGTTATCAGGCCTGTATCAAGGCTTCCTGCACACTGAGATGCAGGTGCGAGTGGGCAGTCTGGACATTGATAAGACGCTGATCCACTGGATTAACGACGGTCTGATGGCCCTGTTCTTCATGTTAATCGGTCTGGAAGTGAAGCGTGAATTGCTCGAAGGGGCGCTGTCGAGCCGCGAACAGGCATCACTGCCGACCTTTGCCGCCATCGGTGGCATGATCTTCCCCGCGGCGATTTACTTGATCTTTAACTATTCTGACCCCTTGACTCAGGTGGGCTGGGCGATCCCTGCCGCGACAGATATTGCCTTCGCACTCGGTATCATGGCCTTGCTTGGTAGCCGGGTCCCCGTGGCGCTTAAGGTCTTCCTGCTGGCGCTGGCCATCATAGATGACTTGGGTGTGGTGGTGATTATCGCCATGTTCTATAGCACAGATCTCTCGGCCGTTAGCCTGGTGGTTGCGGCGCTGGCGATTGTGGCCTTAGTGGGCCTTAATCGTAAAGGCGTTACCGCACTCGCACCTTATGGTGTCGTGGGTCTTATCCTGTGGATCGCCGTGCTTAAGTCTGGGGTGCACGCTACCCTAGCGGGGGTGATCATCGCCTTCTGTATTCCGCTTAGGGCCAAAGATGGTAGCTCACCCTCTGAGCATTTAGAGCATAGCCTGCACCCATGGAGCACCTTCGTCATCCTGCCAATCTTTGCCTTTGCCAATGCCGGGGTCGACCTGTCGGGCATGAGCCTGGGGGATCTGTTATCGCCCGTGCCTGTGGGCATTGCCCTAGGCCTGCTGCTGGGTAAGCCGCTCGGTGTGCTGTTATTTAGCTTCGTGGCGGTCAAGCTGAAGCTGGCTGCATTACCTGAGGGCATGGGCTGGCGTCATATCGCGCCCGTGGCCGTGATGTGTGGTATTGGCTTTACCATGTCGATGTTTATCTCATCCCTGGCCTTTATCGGCGATGGCGAGGTCTACGGCGATCTGGCGAGGCTTGGTATTCTGACCGGGTCGATCATGTCGGCTGTGATAGGTTATTTTTGGTTATCTAAGGTGCTTCCAGAGAAAGGAGAAAAATCATGAAAAAACTCGTCGTGACACTCATGCTCTCATTCGGTTTAACCGGGGGCGCCTATGCCAGCCAGCTCGAGGCCTGCGATAAAGATATCAATAGCGTCACCTGTCAGCATTATCTCGAAGGGGTGGTTGACGGTGCCCTGATGTTTAAACCTAAGGCGATGGGCAAGCGCTTAGAGAGTAATGGTTATGAGTCCCGCGCGCTCAAGTATCGCAGCGGTAAGCGCTTTGAGGAGGCTAACCGCACCTACTGCGAGGGGCGCCTGCCGGATCGCGACAGCTTGGTGCAGGGACTCTCCGAGGCCTTCGAGGCCGGTAAAGTGGACTCGATAGAGGCGCTGGGTGACATCATGTACAGCATGATGGATTGCCAACGCCTCAAATAATCAGGAGAGCTGCGAGTCTTGATGTCGCATCTGAATTACAACCATCTCTATTATTTCTGGATGGTGCACAAGAAGGGCTCGGTGGCCAAGGCCGCCGAAACCTTATGTTTGACGCCGCAGACGGTGACTGGGCAGATCCGCGTGTTGGAGCAGCGTCTTAACGGTACCCTGTTTAAACGGGTGGGGCGTAACCTGGAGCCCACAGAGTTGGGCGAACTGGTGTTTCGCTACGCCGATAAGATGTTTAGCCTGAGCTACGAGATGTTAGATATCCTGAATTATCAAAAGGATAATAATATCTTGTTCGAGGTGGGGATCGCCGATGCGCTCTCCAAGGCCTTGGCCAGCCGGGTGCTGCTCTCTGTGGTCCCCAGTGACGGCTCTATGCATCTTGCCTGCTATGAGGCGACTCACGAGAGCCTGATGGAGCGCCTCAGGGAGCACAAGCTGGATATGATCTTGTCTGACTGTGCCGGTGAATCCCTCAAGTATCCGGAGATCTTATCGAAGAAGCTCGGTGAGTGCGGCGTGGCGTTTTTCTCATCCACTACCTATGACAAGCCTTTCCCCGCCTGTCTGGAGGAGGGCAAACTCTTGATCCCGGGCAAACGCACCTCGCTGGGTCAGCAGCTGCATCACTGGTTCGATGAGAATGGCCTGGATGTCACCATACTCGGTGAGTTTGACGATGCCGCCATGATGAAGGCATTTGGCTTCTTCAAGCAGGGGATCTTCGTGGCGCCCTCCATCTATAAGCAGGATATTCTCGCCCATGACATGCAGCTGCTCGGCGAGACGGATGATATCAAAGAGGTTTATCATGTGATGTTTGCCGAGCGAATGATTCAGCATCCTGCGGTAAAGTCCCTTTTGGATACCGATTTTAGCGATCTCTTCGCCGGTAAGGATCTCGAGGTGGAGCGGCTATAAAACGGTGTGAAGCCGTCGGCCTAACTGGTACACTATCGCCAATCGAAAATAAGGGAGTAGTTGTGTGTCAGAGCCAATGAACATAGCCAGAGTAAGATGGGCGTGCCGACGGGGCATGTTAGAGCTTGATGTATTGTTTCAACCCTTTGTTGAGACCCAATATGAACAGCTGTCTTCAGACGACAAGACGGTTTTTGTTCGTCTGTTAGAGTGTGAAGATCCTGAGTTGTTTGCCTGGTTTATGGGCCATGAGGCCTGCCCAGATCCGCAGCTCGCCGAGATGGTGATCAAGGTTCGTGGCCGGGCGGCGCCATAACTTTCACCTGACAGCCTCCTTTGACCAGCGACTCTCGCTGGTCTGTTTCGCGGCCCTGTGCCTGAGTGCTTTTCTGGCCTGGCCGCCAATCTCCTACCCCTGGTTACTGCTTTTCAAGTACGGTCTGTTAACGGCCACGATTGCTTTCTTTCTCTATCAGTTTATTGCGCTAAGTCGCTGGTCGTTTGCCTTCTGGCTGGATGAATCGGGCAGGATAGGCCTTATCCGTGACAGGTTGGATAGTCAGCTCCAAGAGTCAAAAGTTGAAGAATCTGGTGAGGCAAGGCTGAGCTATCGCCGTGTCTGGGTCAGTCCCTTAGTCGTGCTGTTTTGGCTATATGAGGGGGAGCAGAGGCGCATGGCTATCTTGTGGCGGGATATGTTTGACGACACAGGTTATCGACACCTGTGTCGTCTACTGCTGAGGTTTGGCTGACCCGCGGCGCCGCTATTGCTCGGGATGCAATATGGTTGGCAGTGGGTTATTGGTCTTGTTGGGATGGTCGATATTGTAATGCAGCCCGCGACTCTCCTTGCGCTCCATGGCGCAGCGGATGATCAGCTCGGCCACCTGTACCAGGTTACGCAGCTCGAGTAAGTTGTTACTTACCCGGAAGTTACTATAGTACTCCTGGATCTCCTGCTGCAGCATGGCGCAGCGACGCAGGGCGCGTTCGAGGCGCTTGTCTGAGCGAACTATGCCTACATAGTCCCACATGAACAGACGTAGCTCATGCCAGTTGTGAGCGATCACAACCTCTTCATCCGAGTTAGACACCTTACTCTCATCCCAGGCGGGCAGCATACCCGGCATAGGGATCTTGGCGAGCTGGCTCTCAATATCCTCGGCTGCCGCGCGGGCAAACACCAGGCACTCCAGCAGCGAATTGCTGGCCAGGCGGTTGGCGCCATGCAGGCCAGTATAAGCCACTTCACCTATGGCATAGAGGCCGTTGAGGTCTGTCTGACCATGAAGGTCTGTCATCACCCCGCCGCAGGTGTAGTGAGCCGCGGGCACCACAGGAATCGCATCCTTGGTGATGTCTATCCCCAGCTCCAGACAACGTTTATAGATAGTCGGGAAATGCTTAATCACAAAGTCTGCGGGTTTATGTGTGATATCCAGATAGACACAGTCGACCCCGAGGCGCTTCATCTCATAGTCGATGGCGCGAGCCACGATATCACGCGGTGCCAGTTCGCCACGCTCGTCGAAGTCAGGCATGAAGCGGCTGCCATCCGGGCGCTTGAGATAGGCGCCTTCGCCACGCAGGGCCTCGGTCAACAGGAAGTTGCGAGCATCGGCGTGATAGAGACAGGTGGGGTGGAACTGGTTGAACTCCATGTTGGCCACCCGGCAACCCGAGCGCCAGGCCATGGCAATACCATCGCCCGAGGCGATATCCGGATTGGAGGTATATTGGTACACCTTAGAGCTGCCGCCTGTGGCTAGGGCAACGAAGCGAGCCTTAACGGTTTCGACATGCTCTTCGTCACGGTTCCACACATAGGCGCCGAGGACGCGGTTGCCGGGGCGCTTGAGTTTGCGTGTGGTAATAAGGTCGATGGCGTTATAGCGCTCAAGCACCTTAATATTGGGGTGGTTCTGGGCGCGCTCCTGAAGGGTCACCTGCACCTCTTTGCCCGTGGCATCGGCCGCGTGCAAGATGCGTCTGTGGCTGTGGCCACCTTCGCGGGTCAGGTGGTAGGGGGCATTGCTCTCGTCACCATCGGCGGTTTCTTCTTTGTCGAAGGCCACGCCGCAGTGAATCAACCACTCCATGGCGCTCTTGGCGTTTTCGGCGGTAAAGGTCACAACTTCTTCATCGCATAACCCGGCGCCGGCGATCAAGGTATCGGCAACATGAGATTCGATGGTATCCTCTTCATCGAATACTGACGCGATACCGCCCTGGGCGTAGTAGGTTGAGCCTTCGCTGAGTGGGCCCTTGGAGAGTAAGATTACGTTTGATTTTTCAGCCAGATGTAGCGCTAAAGTCAGACCAGCAGCCCCGCTGCCGATAACCAAAACGTCAGATTGATGTTCAACTACTTGTTTCATCAGGTATCATGGTAAGTTATGCGAGTATTGTCTATGGTAAACCAAGACGCCATTTATGGATACTGATCTCGCCGTAGAAAATAAATGTGGATATCGCAATTTTTTTAGAACTTTTTCGATGTGGGCTAGTCTACATATGTGAATATGATTCGAGCGACTGAGAAATCAGCATTTTAGATTTAGGAGTAGTCGGCTCGGATGAGTGGACAGATAAGTGATCAACAACTCGTTGAGCGAGTGCAACAAGGAGATAAAAACGCTTTTAACCTGCTGGTACATAAATACCAGAGCAAAGTGATTAACCTGATTGCACGTTATGTGCGTAATCAGGCCGACGTGGCAGATGTGGCACAGGAAGCCTTTATTAAAGCTTATCGTGCGCTGCCTAACTTTAGGGGTGAGAGTGCGTTTTATACTTGGTTGTATCGCATCGCGGTCAATACCGCGAAAAATCATTTAGTGGCACAGGGTAGGCGTGCGCCTGCCAACGATGTCGATGCGGAAGAGGCCGAATATTACGACGGCAGTGATGCGCTAAAGGAGTTTGCCTCCCCAGAGCGTCTCATGTTGTCAGATGAGATTCAGAAAGTGGTCTTCGATACGCTCGATACCTTGCCGGAAGAATTGAAGATGTCTATCTCTCTGCGTGAGCTCGATGGCATGAGTTATGAAGAGATTGCCAATGTGATGGAGTGTCCAGTGGGCACAGTGCGTTCACGTATCTTTAGGGCACGTGAAGCCATCGATAAGAAGTTGCAGCCTTTGCTGGAACGATGAAGCATTTTATTCGATACACTAAATTTATATGGGTGATAAATGGATAAGTTAGGTCAGGAATGGGTTTCCGCTGCCGTTGATGGTGAAATCGACGAGCAGGAGTTGGCGCAACTCGCCGCCGATACGGATTCACATGAAAAGTGGCGTGATTATCACATGATAGGTGATGCTATGCGTGGTGAGTTGCCGGCTGCGATCAATCTCGATCTCAGTGCCAACATTGCTGCAGCGATTGAGCTTGAGCCTAGTATCCTTGTGCCTAAGCGTGTCGAAACGCCTGAGGTGACGCCTCAACACGCCACTCAACATAGATTTGCGAGTGTTGTGCCACTGTTTAAGCAGTTTGGCCAATATGCCATCGCGGCCAGCGTCGCCTTAGTCGCCGTGATCGGTGTACAGAATTATAATCAGGGTGGCGTCGAAGATGCGCCTATGCCAGTGCTCAATACCCGTCCGCTGATTGGCAGTGCGTCGCCCGTGAGCCTACAGACTGGCCCGGTACAACAGAATCAAAGTTATACCAATGAGCGTGTGATGGAGCAGCGTCATCGCATCAACACCTATATTCAAGATCATATGCTGCAGCAAAGATTGAATAACAGTGCCAATATAGACGACAATGGTGAGCTCACGCCTATCCCGGTGAATCACTAAAAGCTATTTATACTGGTCACACTGACTATACTCTTTGTGTCGATTGGTATTATTAAGGAGTTAGCTTGCGTCTTATTTGGTTGGCCCTGTTAGTCCTCGTCTTCCCTGCCAGTGCGCAGGAAGAGTTGTCCGCTAAGGCTTGGCTCGAAAATATGAGCCTCGCCTTGAAAGGGCAAGAATTCAAGATGTCCCTGATCCATCTGCAAGCGGATCACATACGCCCCCTGGTTTATCTTCACGGCAAGGTCGACGACCATGAAGTCGCTTTCCTCGAGCATCTCAATGGCCCGCCGAAAAATGCCGTGCGCGTGGGTAATACCGTCACCTTTATCGAGCACGATCAGCCTGCCTACAGTGTCAGGGCCGAACGTATTCAAGGGGTATTGCCGCCTGCATTTGCCGGTTCTATCTCAGATCTCGAGTCGGGTTACCAGTTTGTCCTGGGCGGGCGCTCTCGCCTTGCGGGGCGGCCCGGTCAGCTAGTGCGCATCATACCTAACGATGATAACCGCTATAGTTATCAGGTGTGGCTGGATATGGATACCTATCTGCCGCTGCGCTACGACATGCTCAATCTTGAGAAGCAGCTGCTGGAGCAGGTGCTGGTGGTGGAGTTGATCGTCCTGGACGATGCGCCGGCGATTCTGCGTGAAGCCTACAAGCAGGAGTGGCCTGAGATCATGCCTCAGCCCCAGCGAGAGCAGGCCGATAACTGGCAATTCAAATGGTTACCTCAAGGTTTTAAGATCTTAGTCAAGGATAATCACAGACTTATCGGCAGCCACGAGGCGGTCGAGTATATCGCCCTGAGCGATGGTCTAGTGAATATCTCAGTATATGTGGCCAGAGCCGGCGAGACGGCGCTGCCCGACGAGCTGATGACCCGTAACGGACTCTCTTTGGCGACCGAGCGGGTGGGCAATGCCGAGGTGGTAGCCGTGGGCAAGGTGCCGGCGGAGACCCTGAGCCGTATCGCCAAGAGCATCACCATAGAGTAATCAGGCTATGATGGAAGAAACCGCCACAGTGATCAGGTGCCCTGGAGATGGCTGGGTCACGGTCGAAGTCAAAGTGAAAAATGCCTGTAATCATTGCGACAACAATGACACCTGTGGCACCTCGGCCGTCTCCAAGGCCTTCTCACCTAAGGTGCAGCGATTCTCGCTGCCCAGCGATGAACAGTATGAGCCGGGTGAACTGTTAAAGCTTGGCCTGCCCGAGAGCGTGATCTTAAAGGCGGCCGCCATCGTCTACCTCATGCCGCTGGCGGGGCTGTTTATCGGCGCCGCATTGGGACATTTCCTTGCTGACTTGTCGGGGCTTTCGAGCAGCGATCTGCTGGCTATTGTCCTAGGCGCAGGTGGGGCGGTGAGCGCCTGGTGGCTGGGACGGCGATGGGCTAAAGCCCTGGAGACTAACAGTCAGCCAGTCATTCTGTCACGCCTTGGCCGGACCATAGCGGGTATTTCCTCCGCCAGCTAGCCTATTATTTTCCTTGTCCGATGGATTCCAATTGGTATTCATTTTGCGATCGGGTACAATTCGGCACTTTTAGATCAATTTCAATTTCGAGTTTAGTCATTTCGCACAATGAAGCATATTAGAAACTTTTCGATTATTGCCCATATCGACCATGGCAAATCAACCCTTTCTGACCGTCTTATTCAAGAGTGCGGCGGCCTGTCTGATCGTGAGATGGCGGCGCAGGTATTGGACTCAATGGATCTCGAGCGCGAGCGCGGCATTACCATTAAAGCCCAGAGTGTGACTCTCGATTACAAAGCCAAAGATGGTGAAACCTACCAGCTGAACTTCATCGATACCCCTGGTCACGTGGACTTCTCCTATGAGGTGTCACGTTCACTGGCGGCATGTGAAGGCGCGCTCTTGGTGGTCGATGCCGGTCAAGGCGTTGAGGCGCAGACCCTGGCAAACTGTTATACCGCCCTGGATATGGATCTGGATGTGGTCCCTGTACTGAACAAGATTGACCTTCCCCAGGCTGATCCTGAGCGTGTTGCCGACGAGATCGAGGATATCGTCGGTATCGAGGCCGCCGATGCGGTGCGCTGCTCGGCTAAGACGGGTCTTGGTATCGGCGACGTGCTGGAAACTATCGTGGCGCAAATTCCGCCGCCAGAGGGCGATCCGGATGCGCCGCTGCAGGCGCTGATCATCGACTCTTGGTTCGACAGTTACCTGGGGGTTGTTTCCTTGGTGCGCATCAAGAATGGTGTGCTCAAGAAGGGTGACAAGTTCAAGGTGATGTCGACGGGTCAGACCCATAACGCCGATCGCGTCGGTATCTTTACCCCTAAGCAGACAGATACTGCCGAGCTGAAGACGGGCGAAGTAGGTTTCGTGATCGCCGGTATCAAGGAGATCCACGGCGCGCCTGTGGGCGATACCCTGACCCTGGCCAAGAATGGCGCCGAGAAGCCGCTACCCGGCTTTAAGAAGGTGAAGCCTCAGGTTTATGCCGGTGTATTCCCTATCTCGACAGACGACTACGAGAACTTCCGTGATGCGCTTAACAAGCTGAGCCTGAACGATGCGTCGCTCTTCTTCGAGCCTGAAACCTCATCTGCCCTGGGCTTTGGTTTCCGCATCGGTTACCTAGGTCTGCTGCATATGGAGATCATTCAGGAGCGTCTCGAGCGCGAATATAACCTGGATCTCATCACCACTGCGCCGACGGTTGTCTATGAGGTGGTGACCACTAAGGGCGAGACCATCTACGTCGATAACCCATCGGATCTTCCGCCGATGAACAACATCGAAGAGATGCGTGAGCCTATCGTTGAGACCAATATCCTGGTGCCGAAAGAGTATCTGGGTAACGTGATCACCCTGTGTGTCGAGAAGCGTGGCGTACAGACCAACATGGTTTACCACGGCAATCAGGTGGCGATCACCTACGATATGCCGATGGCCGAGGTGGTGATGGACTTCTTCGACCGTTTGAAGTCGACCAGCCGTGGTTATGCCTCGCTCGAATATAATTTTAAGCGTTTCGAGCCAGCCGACATGGTACGTCTGGACGTGTTGATCAACGGCGACCGCGTCGATGCGCTGGCGATGATCCTTCACAAGGCAAACGTGCGCTATCAAGGCCTGGCCTTGGTGAACAAGATGAAGGAGCTGATCCCAAGACAGATGTTCGATATTGCGATTCAGGCGGCCGTGGGCAGCCAGATCATCGCGCGTTCATCGGTCAAAGCCCTGCGTAAAGACGTAACCGCTAAGTGTTACGGCGGCGACGTCTCTCGTAAGAAGAAGCTGCTGCAGAAGCAGAAAGAGGGTAAGAAGCGCATGAAGCAGGTGGGTAACGTCGAAGTACCGCAAGAGGCCTTCCTCGCCGTGTTGAAGATCAATGAGTAATCACTTTTTAGTTAAGAATTGTTAATAGTGATTGATAATGAGCGCCGCGGTTTGCGGCGCTTTGTTTGTTACAGTATAAATGGGCTAATGGCCTGCCAGACAGGCGATGAACACCTTATTTTACTGGCGCATTTTTCAGGAGTTAGTTAGCGTATGGCAGCTTATTTTTCCCTTATCCTGGTCTTGGTGACCCTAGGCAGCGGCCTGATCTGGATGTTCGATGCCTTAGTCTTAGCGCCTAAGCGTCAGCAGAAGCTGACCCTGGCACAGGCGGCCAACCAGGAGATTAGCGAAGAGAGCGCCGAAAAAATCGTGCGTGAGTCGACTATTGTGGAGACCTCGCGTTCTATTTTTCCGGTCATCGCTTTCGTGTTGATCCTCCGCTCTTTTATTTACGAGCCTTTCCAGATCCCTTCGGGCTCTATGATGCCAACCCTGTTGGTGGGCGACTTCATCCTGGTGGAGAAGTTTAGCTATGGGTTGAAAGACCCCGTGTGGCGTAACGAGCTTATCGAAACGGGTAAGCCGCAGCGTGGTGACGTGGCGGTATTTAAATACCCAGAAAACCCTCAGATCGACTACATCAAGCGTGTCATCGGCCTGCCGGGCGATCGCATCGTCTATCGCAACAAGGATCTCTATCTTCAGAAAGCCTGTCCCGAGGGGCAGAGCGAGTGTCCTAAGCTCGAGAAGATAGCACGCGTCGGTGTCAACCAAGGCGAATTTACCCAGGATAATATCCCGCTGCTGCGTTACAAGGAGCAGCTGGGCGAGGTGACTCACGATATCCTGATCAACCCAGGGCGCGGCGAGCCGACCTCTTATTATTTCCGTGAGGGCAATCTGGCGGTGGGCGAGTTTATCGTGCCCGAGGGCCAGTATTTCATGATGGGCGACAACCGCGACAACAGCACCGACTCACGCTTCTGGGGCTTCGTGCCCGAGGCCAACCTGGTGGGTAAGGCCGTGGCGATCTGGATTAGTTTTGAATTTGAGCGCAAGCCGTCGGACTTTTTACCCACTTGGGTGCCGACCGGCGTACGCTTTAACCGTGTAGGCGGAATTGTGTAGATGGAACCCATTAAGAATCTACCGCGTTTGGGTAGAATATTAGGCTATCAATTTCAGCAGATTGAGCTGCTAGAGCAGGCGTTAACGCACCGTAGTGCGGCCAGCAAACATAACGAGAGACTGGAGTTCTTAGGCGACTCGATCCTCTCAATCGTCATCTCAGACGCCCTGTATCATCAGTTTCCCAAGGCGACCGAGGGCGATCTGAGCCGGATGCGCGCCACACTGGTGTGCGGCAAGATGCTTGCGGAGGTCGCCAAAGAGTTCAAGCTCGGCGATTACCTCAAACTGGGTCCTGGTGAGCTCAAGAGTGGTGGTTTTCGCCGCGAGTCTATCCTGGCCGATGCTATGGAGGCGATTATCGGTGCCATCTATCTGGATGCCGATATCGAGACTTGCCGTGCTTTAGTACTAAACTGGTATAAGAGCCGCCTTGCGGTGATCGAGCCGGTGAATCAGAAAGATCCCAAGACCCTGCTGCAGGAGCACCTGCAGGGATTTAAACAGCCGCTCCCTGTCTATACCGTGGTGAACATCAGCGGTGAGGCCCATGCGCAAACCTTCACGGTAGAGTGCAAGGTGGAGCAGCTAAAAGAGGCCGTTGTCGGCGTGGCGAATTCCCGCAGAAAGGCGGAGCAGATTGCCGCAGCAGAAGTGTTGGAGCGTATTAAGAAATGAGTAATAAACCCGAGCAGCCAGAAGGTGCACAAGAGCCGAGTCTAGACGAGCTGCTGGCGCGGATGAACAGTGGTCGCAGTGATAGCCAATATGAGGTGATCTACTGCGGCATGGTGGCGATTGTCGGTCGCCCTAACGTGGGCAAGTCCACCCTGCTCAATAAGTTGTTAGGTCAGAAGATCTCTATCACCTCCAAGAAGCCGCAGACCACACGTCATCGCATCATGGGGATCCACACAGAGGGCCCTCGTCAGGTGGTGTTTATTGACACCCCTGGTCTGCATATCGAAGAGAAGCGCGCCATCAACCGTCTGATGAACCGCGCGGCCTCTAGTTCGTTGGCCGAGGTGAGCCTGGTGGTGTTTGTGGTCGATGGTCTTAACTGGACCGCCGACGATGAGATGGTGCTGAAGAAGCTCCATAGCCGCGACGATGGCCGCAAGACGATTCTGGCGATCAACAAGGTGGATAACATCAAGGACAAAGAGGCGCTATTCCCGCATCTGCAGGAGTTGTCGGCCAAGTTTGAATTTGATGAGATCTTGCCGATCTCGGCAACCCACGGCACCAATGTGCAGCGCATCATGGAGCTGGCGCTGGAGTCTGTGCCCGAGTCGCCGCACTACTTCCCGGAAGACTATGTCACCGACAGATCCCAGAAGTTTATGGCCTCCGAGATCGTACGCGAGAAGTTGATGCGTTTCCTCGGCGACGAGCTGCCCTACGACGCCACAGTGGAGATTGAGCAGTTTAAGATGATGGAAAATGGCGTCTATCAGATCAACGCCTTGATCCTGGTGGAACGTGAGACCCAGAAACGCATGGTGATCGGCAACAAGGGTGAACGTATACGCACCATTGCGACCCAGGCGCGCCAGGATATGGAGGTCTTGTTCGACAACAAGGTGTTCCTCGAGGTCTGGGTGAAGGTCAAGTCGGGCTGGGCCGATGATGAGCGCGCCCTGCGTTCATTAGGCTATGGCGAGAGCTAAGTCGGCAGGTTAATGTTAAGCCGAGATCGTCACGCTATTGTTGTGGTTGTCTCGGCTTTTTTGTCAGCATTGTTTTTGGTAAACAGGGATTAAGGAAGCGGGCAATGCACAGGGGCTATGTACTGCACACCCGTCCCTATCGGGAGTCGAGCGTGCTGGTCAATTTGTTGGTCGACGGCCAGGGCCGGGTCGATGCCGTCGCGCGCCTGGGCAGTGGCAAAACTTCTATCAAAAGCATACTGCAACCCTTTCAGCCGCTGCTGTTTCAGCTGTCGGGCCGAAGCAGCCTCAAGAGCCTGTATCAGATCGAGGCGGCAAGCCCAGCAGTCCCCCTCAGCGGCAGCGACAGCTTTGCCGGACTCTATCTCAACGAACTGTTAGTGCGCTGCCTCTCGGTCGAGCATGGTGCAGAGCAGTTCTTCTTTACCTACCACAAGACCCTGATGGCCATGGCGGCCGACTTCAGCGAGGCGCAGCTCAGGCAGTTTGAGCTGGCGCTGCTCAAGGAGCTTGGTGTGATGCCCTCGTTGAATCTCGATATCGATGGCAGTCCTATCGAAGACGACTTCTACTATCGCCTCTTATCGGAAGAGGGTTTTAGCACGGCCCTTGGGCCCAAGCCTAACCATTTTAGCGGCGAGATGCTGCGGGCCTTAGAGGAAGATAAGCTGGATGAGGCCGACTTTAAACAAGCTAAGTTGCTGATGAGGCAGCTGCTGTCGCCCTTGCTGGGTGACAAGCCGCTCAAGTCGCGTGCCCTGTATTTAAAAGGCAACAAGCCATCGAGCTACAGCAAGTAGTTGCTAGTGGCACTTTAGCAATTTCATCTGGTGTTTTCCTTGTGGCCTTCCCTTAACCTTGAGTAAAATAGGCGAAAACTCCAATCGCGACACTCTACACTTAAGGACTTTCCATGAGCCGTATTCATCTAGGCGTTAATATCGATCACATTGCCACCTTACGTCAGGCCCGTGGGACCAGCTACCCGGATCCTGTGCACGCCGCGGCGGTCGCCGAGCATGCCGGCGCCGAAGGCATTACCGTGCACCTGCGTGAAGATAGACGTCACATCTGCGACAGAGACATCTATCTGTTGGCCAAGACCATCAAGACGCGCATGAACTTCGAGATGGCGGTGACAGATGAGATGCTGGATATTGCCTGCGAGGTGAAGCCTGCCTATGTCTGCCTGGTACCGGAGAAGCGCGAAGAGCTGACCACGGAAGGTGGCCTGGATGTGGCGGGGCAGCAGGAGAAGATCCGCGCCGCGGTCGAGCGTTTAACTGCGCTAGGTATCAAGGTGTCGCTGTTTATCGATGCCGATCAGACGCAGATCGATGCAACCGTCGCCGTGGGCGCCCCCGTCATCGAACTGCACACAGGCTGTTATGCCGACGCCGAGACAGATGCCGAGCAGGCCAAGGAGCTGGCGCGCATCACTGAGATGGCTAGCTACGCACATGGTAAGGGGCTGGTGGTTAACGCGGGTCACGGTCTTCACTATCACAATGTTAAGCCTATAGCGGCGATTCCCGAGCTTTATGAGCTTAATATCGGCCATGCCATCATCGCCCGCGCCGCTATCGACGGTCTGGATAAGGCGGTGCGCGACATGAAGCAGCTGATGATCGAAGGCCGTAGCGGTCAGTAAGCTAAGGGTCTGTAAGACGAGCAATTGGTTGGGCAGATGAAGAGGGAGTGCTTATGTTAGTCGGCTTAGGTACGGATATCGTCGAGATAGCGCGTATCGCCAACAAGGTGCCTGAGGCCGGTGATGAGGCGGCATTGGCTAAGTGTCCGCTGGCTAAGCGTGTGCTGACCCAGGTTGAGATGGCGATATTTCTCGCTTCCTCTCAGCCCGGTCGCTATTTGGCAAAGCGGTTTGCCGCCAAAGAGGCGGCCGCTAAGGCGCTGGGCACGGGAATTGGCCGCGGCGTCTCCTTTCAGCATATCGAGGTAAGCAACGATGCCAATGGTGCGCCGCTTATCAGCTTTCGCGATGGTGCGGCCGAGCGATTAGCCCTGCTCGGGGCAAGCCGCGCCCACATCTCTATCGCCGACGAGAAGCACTACGCGACGGCCACGGTTATTATAGAAACTGTTTAATTGATGTTGCGCGCATCGCCGTTTAACTCCCCGTCTGTGTTTCCCATTGTGATTGAGTCTCGTCGGAGCCTGCCGTTTTAAGGTTCCAGGCGAGTGTCGTTGCCGTCGATTTCTCTCCGGTTTTGCGCTGGCAAGTGTTAATAAAATGTTTTAGGTTAGGCTAACTGAGACGAACGTCACATTTAGCCTGCCGGCCAATCATAGCGGTTAGTGCAATCGGGCTGGCTTTCGTCTCGCAATATGAAAAGATGATGGAGCCGAGTCATGAAATCTGCGATCGAGCAGCTATCCACCTATAAGAGTGTTCACCTCAACCCCACCAACATAAAGACGCACTTTGTCGGCATACCGCTGATCATCTGGGCGGCCTTTGTGATGTTAAATACCATCCCCTTCAGCCTATACAGTTTCGACTCCACAGGGCTTGAGCTGAACGTGGCAGTGCTGTTTGCCTGCGGCGTATTACTCTATTATTTTGCCCTGCATGCCAAGCTGGCACTGGGACTGGTGCTATTTATCCTGCCCGTGCTCTACACCTCTTCGTTTGTATCACGAATGGAGCAGGCCTGGCCCATCGCCATCAGCGTCTTCGTCATTGGCTGGGTTTTTCAGCTGATCGGCCACAAGTATGAGAAGGCGAAGCCGGCCTTTATCGATGATCTTAACCAGCTACTGATTGGCCCTTTCTTCCTGATGGCAGAGCTCTACTTCATGCTGGGGCTGGAGCGGGACTTGGATGAGGCGATAACGCCACTGGCAAGAGACAAACGCCGGGCGTTGACTCAGGCGCAGAAGAGCGGGCAATAAACGTTTCGGCTAATTAAAAAGGCGCCTGAGGGCGCCTTTCTTGTGAACTGATGATCAGCTTCGACTGCCCTTGGGCGCCTTGTAGTGCTGGGGCATCACCCGCACCGTTTTCACCATGTTGTCGGCCACCTCGACCACCTCGAGTGGATAGCCATACAGGCGCATTGAGGTGTTAGGCTCAGGGATCTCCTCGAGATATTCCAATATCAGGCCGTTAAGTGTCTTGGGGCCGTCGATAGGGAAGTGCCAGTCCATCTCCTTGTTGAGATCGCGGATGTTGATGGTGGCGTCGATGAGGAAACTGCCATCTTGCTGCTTGTTGATATCCTCGCTAGGGGTAGTGATCATCGAGGTGGTAAAGTCGCCGACGATCTCCTCGAGAATATCTTCGAGGGTCACCAGACCCTGAATATCCCCATACTCGTCCACCACCAGGCCGATGCGCTCCTTATTCTGCTGGAAGTTGGCCAGCTGCACATTAAGGGGCGTGCCCTCAGGGATGAAGTAGATCTCCTTTACCGCGCGTAGCAGCGATGACTTACTAAACTGCTGCTTGGATTGTAGGCGCAGGGCGTCTCTTAGGTGAACGAAGCCGACGGCATCGTCGATATTGTCGCGGTAGAGCAGCACCCTAGTGTGTGGGCTCTGAATCACCTGCTTGTTGATACGGCTAAAGTCATCGTTGACGTTGATGGCATAGAGGTCCGAGCGGGGGATCATGATGTCCTCCACAGTGACCTTTTCAAGATCCATGATAGAGAGCAGCATCTCTTGGTGGCGCTGAGGGATCAGGGCGCCGGCCTCATGTACCACGGTGCGCAGCTCTTCCTGACTCAGGGCATCATCGGCCTTCACTGAGCGGATCCCCAGCAGTCGCAGGAAGGTGGAGGTGATAAAGTTAACTATCTTCACCAGGGGAGAAAGCACCACCAATAAGGCCTTGAGCAATATGCTCGAGGGGAAGGCGATACGTTCAGGGTGTAGGGCGGCGACGGTTTTGGGTGTCACCTCGGCAAACACTAGCACCACCAAGGTGAGCACACCCGTGGCAATGGCAACCCCCACGTCACCAAATAGGCGAATCCCCAAGATGGTGGCAATTGCCGAGGCGAGGATGTTTACCAGGTTGTTGCCGATCAGGATAAGGCCGATCAGCCTGTCCGGGCGCTCTAGCAATCTGATGGCACGTTTGGCGCCCTTGTGGCCATTGTTGGCAAGATGACGCAAGCGATAGCGGTTGAGCGACATCATGGCGGTTTCAGAGCCGGAGAAATAGGCGGAGATGACAATGAGTACGAACAGGATGATGACAAGTACGCTGGTGGATATAGCTTCCAATCAGTGGCCCCACTTTGGCGTTGATGAGTAAGAAAAGCGTTAAGATTTAGTAAATACAGCGATTTGGGCTGTGAGTCAAGTTCACCTAGGTCGCACTTTAGTCCATCTTGACCTAGGTGAAGCAAGCTGTGATTAGCGTGTTTGGCCTATTGCAGGATCAACTCTTTGACGATGCGGGCGCCGAAGTAGGCTAGCGATAGCAGGGTGGCGCCTGTCAGGGTATAGGCCACGGCGGTACGGATCTTACAACCTACCCAGTACTGCTGTGCCAGCATGGCAATATAGGTAAACCAGGCCATGATAGAGAGTATCGCCTTATGGCCCTGGCCGTCGGCAAACATATCGTCGAGGAAGATAAAGCCGGTTGCCAGTGAAAGGCTCAAGAGCACCACGCCGATGATCACCAGATGATAGAGCTGCTTCTCTACCGTCATCAGTGGTGGAATCGCCGGGCTCAGCATCAGCTGCTTCTTCTTCAGCTTATTCTGAATCATGGCCAGTTGGATGGCATAGAGGGCCGCTATCATCAGGGCGCTGTAGGCCATTAGCGACAGTACCACGTGCGCCAACACCTCGGGGTAGAGCTCGAAGTGGATGATATATTTAGGTGGTAATAGCCACAGCAGAGCCACCGAGATGACCGAGCAGGCGTAGACCACAGGCACAACCACTATTACCTTGAGGCGGAACATCAAGATGGTAAAGGTGAAGGCGATGATCCAGTTCACCATGGAGATCACATTGGTCAGGCTAAAGTTTTGACCGTCGCCGGTGAAGATGGCCTGAGACAGGGCGGCGGCATGGAGCACCACGGCCACGGCGGCGAAGGCGGCAACGGCTTTACGGTTAGGGCCATCGGCATGAAACAGTCGACTGATGACCAAGACGAGCGCGATACTGTAGAAGAAAATGGCTGAAGCCGAAAAAATCACCATCGAAAATTAACCTATCGTTATGTGAGCTTTCTTGTGGTTATCGACGCGCGTGAGGCGGTCGAGTTTTTATCCTTAGTTGATCGTTAGAATAACACGATGGATGCTATTTTGGGCAGAGGCTTTACACACAAAAATTAGCACTTTCTGAGCGTTACTCCTAAGTTTTGACATTTTTATCCTATGGCAGTTAACTTGCCAAAGCCATAACTTACGCTGTGCGGTAGCATAATATCTGTGCATCGCTATAATACTGGCCCAATCATGTAAATTCTAAACGGTAAAGAACGCGATAATGTTTGAGAACCTCACCGACAGATTATCACGCACCCTGAAAAATATTAGCGGTCGTGGTCGCTTAACAGAAGACAATATTAAAGAAACGTTACGCGAAGTGCGCATGGCGCTGCTGGAAGCCGACGTCGCCTTGCCCGTTGTACGCGCCTTCGTTAACAGCGTTAAAGAGCGTGCCGTAGGCCAAGAGGTCACCAAGAGCCTGAGCCCAGGCCAGGCCTTCATCAAGATCGTCCAGAGTGAGCTCGAAAGCGCCATGGGCGAAGCCAACGAGGCGTTGAACCTCTCGGCGCAGCCACCTGCGGTGATCATGATGGCTGGCCTGCAAGGTGCGGGTAAGACAACCAGTGTCGCCAAGCTGTCTAAGTTCCTGCGCGAGAGACAGAAAAAATCTGTGCTGGTGGTCAGTGCCGACGTCTATCGTCCGGCGGCGATCAAGCAGCTGGAAACCTTGGCCAATGAGGTCGAGGTCGAGTTCTTCCCATCGGATGTATCACAAAAGCCTATCGATATCGTCGATGCGGCCATGGCTCACGCCAAGCTCAAGTTTATCGATGTGGTGATCGTCGATACCGCGGGTCGCCTGCATGTCGACGAGAGCATGATGGAGGAGATCAAGGCGCTGCATGCGGCGGTCAATCCGGTAGAAACTCTGTTTGTGGTCGATGCCATGACGGGTCAGGATGCGGCCAATACCGCCAAGGCCTTTAACGAAGCCCTGCCGCTAACCGGTGTGGTACTGACCAAGGTCGACGGTGATGCCCGCGGTGGTGCGGCGCTGTCGATTCGTCACATCACAGGTAAGCCGATTAAGTTCCTCGGTGTGGGCGAGAAGACAGATGCGCTCGAGCCTTTCCATCCCGATCGCGTCGCCTCGCGTATTCTGGGCATGGGTGACGTGCTCTCCTTGATCGAAGAAGTCGAGCGCGGCGTCGACAAAGAGAAGGCGATGAAGCTGGCCTCTAAGGTCAAGCAAGGCGGCAGCTTCGATTTGGAAGACTTCCGTGAGCAGCTGCAACAGATGAAGAACATGGGCGGCATGATGAACATGCTCGAGAAGCTGCCCGGTGTAGGTCAACTCCCTCCAGAAGCCCTGGCTCAAGTGCAGGACGGCAAGCTAACCGGGCAAATGGAGGCTATTATTAACTCCATGACGCCAGGCGAGCGTAAGCGTCCAGAGATCATCAAGGGATCTCGTAAGCGTCGTATTGCCATGGGTTCAGGCACCCAGATCCAGGACGTCAATCGTCTGCTCAAACAGTTTACTCAGATGCAGAAGATGATGAAGAAGATGTCGGGTAAAGGTGGCATGAAGAAGATGATGCGCGGCATGAGTGGTATGCTGCCTCCCGGGATGAAAATGCCCGGACGTTAATCGTCTGACTTTGTATAGATTTAGCTAAGTCCATTAAGGGTTTTCGACCCTTGGTGGGCTTGCTATTTTTGCGTGAAAAACGTTGCATTTGTCGCCGGTTCAGGTAGAATCGGGCGGCTTTCTATCTGGGACTCTTCGCGAACACGGGGTTCCAGTTTTTATTTTTGCCCTATTTAAAGGGTAAATCATTAGAGGATAAAAGACGCATGGTTACCATTCGTTTAGCTCGAGGCGGCGCAAAAAAGCGTCCATTTTATAACATCGTTGTTGCTGACAGCCGTAACGCTCGTGACGGTCGTTTCATCGAACGTGTTGGCTTCTTCAACCCTGTTGCTCGTGGTCAAGAAGAAGCTCTTCGCTTAGATCTTGATCGTGTAGATCACTGGGTTGCTAACGGTGCAGCTACTACAGATCGCGTAGCGAAACTGATCAAAGACGCTCGTAAAGCTGCTGCTTAATAGCGTTTAGGTATAGATTGATGAGTAGTCACCAAGAACCTGTCGTACTGGGCAAATTAGGCGCTAGTCACGGCATTAAAGGTTGGTTGAAGATCACTAGCTATACCGATTCTGTCGAAGATATTTTTGACTATTCACCTTGGTTGATTAAAGAGCAAGGCGAATGGCGCGAAGTCAAGGTTGCACAGTGGCGTTACCAAGGTAAGGCGATTATCGCCGCCCTGGAAGGCGTAACCACTCGAGACCAAGCGCAAATGCTCACTAACTGTGAGATTGCCATTCCCGCCGAGGCGATGAAGGAGCTGCCGGAAGATGAATTCTACTGGCGTGATCTTATCGGCTGTGAGGTGGTGAATACTAAAGGCTACAACATGGGCAAGGTCGACCAGATCGTGGAAACAGGATCGAACGACGTGCTACTTGTGAAGGCCAACGCGAAAGATGGCTTTGGCAAAACGGAACGTATGATTCCTTTTGTTACCGAGCAGTTCATCCTCGAGGTGAATCTGGCGGAAAAACAAATTTTAGTGGATTGGGATCCGGACTTCTAAGTCGAGGGGCAACAGATGTGGTTAGGGGTAGTCACCCTGTTTCCAGAGATGTTTCGTGCCGTAACAGACTTTGGTGTAACGGGTCGGGCCGTAAGTAACGGTTTGTTAGAGTTGCAAACGTGGAATCCTCGCGATTTCACCCATGATAGACATAGAACAGTGGACGACAGGCCTTATGGCGGCGGACCTGGCATGTTGATGATGGTGCAGCCTCTACGTGATGCCATCCACGCAGCGAAAGCCGCTGCGGGTGATGAGGCTAAGGTGATTTATCTTTCTCCTCAGGGACGCAAGCTGACTCAGCAGGGCGTCGAAGAGTTAGCTAAATCGGAGCGTTTGATTTTAGTGTGTGGTCGTTACGAAGGTATCGATGAGCGCATTATTCAGACGGAAGTGGATGAAGAGTGGTCGATTGGAGATTACGTGCTCTCGGGCGGTGAACTTCCTGCGATGACGCTGATCGATTCGGTTTCACGTTTGGTTCCAGGTGTTCTTGGAAAGCAGGCGTCGGCAGAGCAGGATTCCTTCTCTGACGGATTACTGGATTGTCCCCACTATACTCGCCCCGAAAGCCTAGGTGGTATCGATGTTCCGGCAGTGTTACTTAGTGGCAACCACGAAAATATTAGACGCTGGCGATTGCAGCAGAGTCTCGGAAGAACTTTACTGCGGCGACCAGAATTATTTGAAAATCTAGCTCTGACTGACGAACAAACCAAGCTATTAGCCGAGTTTGTTAATGCCGCCCAAGCTGGCGAGTAAAAGTGGTCAGTTATTACTAGTATGGAGTTTATTCATGAATAACATCATTAAAATGCTCAACGATGAGCAAATGAAGCAAGACGTACCAGAATTTGGTGCAGGTGACACAGTAGTTGTTAAAGTACGTGTTGTAGAAGGCGGTAAAGAGCGTCTACAGGCGTTTGAAGGCGTTGTTATCGCTAAGCGTAACCGTGGTTTACACTCTGCATTCACAGTTCGTAAGATCTCTAATGGTGAAGGTGTTGAGCGTGCGTTCCAAACTCACAGCCCGCTCATCTCTAGCATCGAAGTTAAGCGTCGCGGCCGTGTTCGTCGTGCTAAGCTTTACTACCTACGTGAGCGTTCAGGTAAGTCTGCACGTATCCGCGAGAAGCTTGCTAAGTAAGCTATCGCTAAAACGTAAAAAAAGATGCAGTGTTCGCACAATGACCCGCCTTATGGCGGGTTTTTGTTTTTAGCGGCACAGTAATACCAATCGTAATAAACAATTGATCATTCTAGCTTGTTAAAACGCTCAATAACTGTATTAGTATTTTTAATTCTAGAATAACTACTTATCTAAAAATCCTGCTTTGTTCTCAAGCGTTTTTTCTGCGCAATTTCTGATCACATGTTTGCTGTGATTGGTATAATTCCTCTCGTGTTGTCCCTTTTAATTGCGTCATCCTTTCACCCTCGTAGCGATCAATCTTCTCTCTTTAGCTGCAATTAAAGCTCTCTTCTCTTCACGTTTTCGGCTTTCATCGTGAATTCTGTTTGAAAAGTAAATTTCTACTTGATCTAAATTTATGCAGCAGGCATAGTTAGCTCACAGGTGTAATGGTGTGCCATTACAATATTGCATTTTAGAGAAGACACACTAGGTTGGTGACAGGTATGCAGCAAGATACGATTAATAACGTTCACATCAGCTCGGAGAAGGTGCTGGTGACCCCGGAAGAGTTAAAACGACAACTGCCCCTGTCGACTGCCGCCTATCACTACGTACTCAATGCACGCCGCACTGTGGCGGACATAGTACACAAGCGAGATAATCGCGTACTCGTGGTCAGCGGGCCTTGCTCTATCCACGATATCGCCTCGGCCAAGGAGTATGCGCTGCGCCTCAAGACGCTGCACGATGAGCTCAAAGACGAGTTCTTCATCCTGATGCGCGTCTACTTCGAGAAGCCTCGCACCACGGTGGGCTGGAAGGGAATGATTAACGATCCCGACATGGATGAGTCCTTCGATGTCGAGAAGGGCTTACGCCAGGCGAGAGAGTTGATGATCTGGTTGGCGGAACTGGGTTTGCCGGTGGCCACCGAGGCGCTGGATCCCATCAGTCCGCAATATATTTCTGAGTTGGTCACCTGGTCGGCCATCGGCGCGCGCACCACAGAGTCTCAGACCCACAGGGAGATGGCCTCGGGGCTCTCTATGCCGGTTGGCTTCAAGAACGGTACTGACGGCAAGCTAGGGGTGGCGATCAACGCGCTGCAGTCGGCGGCCAGTAGCCACAGATTCATGGGGATCAACCAGGCGGGGCAAGTAGCCTTGCTGCAAACTGCGGGTAACCCGGATGGTCATGTGATCCTGCGTGGCGGTAAGACGCCTAACTATGATGCGGCGAGCGTCGCCGAGTGTGAGCAGCAGCTGCATGCGGCCAAGCTCAACGCCAGACTGATAGTGGATTGCAGTCATGGCAACTCGAGTAAAGATCATACTCGGCAGCCGAGTGTCTGTCAGGATGTGTTCGAGCAGATCGCCAACGGCAACAAGTCGATCATTGGTGTCATGCTGGAGAGCCACCTCAATGAGGGCAACCAGAGCAGCGATAAGCCGATGAGTGAGCTGGCCTACGGGGTATCGGTTACCGATGCCTGCATCGACTGGCAGACCACAGAGGATCTCCTGCGTCAGGGGGCCGCACAATTGGCATCGGTTTTACCCAGCAGATTTGCTATGCTCAAGGCGGTTAATGCCTGATGGAAAGTGCGCAAATGAGTGAGAAAACCACCAAAGAGCTTGAAAAATTAAGAGAACATATCGACAGCGTCGATCAACAGCTGTTGCATCTGCTGCGTAAGCGCCTGGATCTGGTGGCCCAGGTGGGTGGCGTCAAGCATGCGGCCGGGGTGCCCATCTATGCGCCTCAGCGTGAGGCCTCCATGCTGGCCAAGCGCCGAGAGGAGGCGGCTAAGATGAATGTCTCGCCTCAGCTGATCGAAGATATTCTGCGTCGCCTGATGCGCGAGTCTTATCTCAACGAGAAGGATGTCGGTTTCAAGCAGGTGAAGACAGATCTGGGCCATGTGGTGATCGTCGGTGGTCAGGGAAAGTTAGGTGGCCTGTTTGCGCAGATGCTGAGCCTGTCCGGCTATCAGGTGAAGTCTCTGGATAAAGATGACTGGCAGCACGCCGAGGCGATATTCGATGGGGCAGGGCTGGTGATCGTCACTGTACCTATTAGCATTACCTGTGAGCTTATTCGCGACAAGCTGACCAGCCTGCCAGCAAATTGCATCCTGGCGGATCTCACCTCTATTAAGGAGAAGCCACTCGATGCGATGTTAAGCAGTCATCAAGGCCCAGTGGTGGGGCTGCACCCCATGTTCGGCCCGGATGTCGGCAGCTTGGCCAAGCAGGTGGTGGTGGTGTGTCATGGTCGAGGCCAAGAGCAATATGAATGGCTGCTTGAGCAGATTGGCATATGGGGCGCGCGCCTCGTCGAGGCCGATGCTCAGCAACACGACAAGGCGATGCAGCTGGTGCAGGCGATGCGCCACTTCTCATCGTTCGTCTATGGCCTGAATCTCTATCGTGAGGCGGCCGATATTGACAATCTACTGCAGTTCAGCTCGCCCATCTACCGGCTCGAACTGGCTATGGTCGGGCGTCTGTTTGCCCAGAGTCCTGAGCTCTATGCCGACATCATCTTCGCCCAGCAGGAGAGCCTGACGGCAATAGGGGATTATCTGGATAACTATTCCCAGGCTCTCGAATTGCTGAAACGCGGCGACAGGCAAGGCTTCATTCGTGAGTTCGAGGCCGTGGCGGCCTGGTTTGGAGATTTCGCACCGCAGTTCCAGCGTGAGAGCCGCGCCATGTTGCAATCGGTCAATGATATGAAGACCAGCTAATCGATATTACTGATTAAAGCTCCCTGGCGGCGCCCGAGTGCCCTGACACTCAGGGCGCCGCTTTTTATTTGGCAGCCCAAACCGGCTAATAGCTTGTTTTAAAATATCTTTACCATAATTTTTAACAAGTTAGTTTCGCAATTGCTAATTTGATCCGCTTCATAATTTCTCACATTGCTGTCAATTTTATCTTCTGTGAGTGTCATTAGCACAGTAGACTGCGCCAAAACATGTAAAGAAAAAGCATGATTAAATAAAGGAGCAGTGTTGTGTTTTGTATTCAGTGTGAGCAAACCATTCGTACCCCGGCCGGTAACGGCTGTAGCTATTCTCAAGGTATGTGCGGCAAGTTAGCTGCGACCTCAGATCTACAAGATCTATTGATCTACATCTTACAAGGCGTGTCGGCCTACGCCGAGAAGGCGCGCGCGTTTGGCATCATAGACCCGGCCATCGACACCTTCGTGCCTAAGGCGTTCTTCGCCACCCTGACCAATGTGAACTTCGACGATGAGCGCATCATAGAATATACCAAGCAGGCCTACGCCTATCGTACTCAGCTACAGGCGGCCTACGAGGTGGCATGTAAGGAGCAGGGGCAACCAGTTGAGACACTGATCCCTGCGGCCAGTCTGGTGCTGGCCAGCGTGAAAGAAGAGATGTTGGCCCAGGCCGCTCAGGCGATCCCGAATCGCGGAAAAGATGCGGTCGATGAGGACATCATGGGTCTGCGTCTATTGTGTCTGTACGGTTTGAAGGGCGCGGCGGCTTACATGGAGCATGCGCGCGTGTTGGATCAGACTGACGCTGAGGTGGCAGCTAAGTTTCATCAGATCATGGCATTCTTGGGCTCAGACTCTGTCGATGCCGACAAGTTGTTTGCCACCGCCATGGAGATTGGCCAGCTAAACTACAGCGTGATGGCCATGTTGGATAAAGGGGAAACCGAGGCCTTCGGTCACCCTGAGCCGACTCAGGTCAACACGGTTGCGGTGAAGGGCAAGGCGATTCTGGTGTCGGGCCACGACATGAAAGATCTCGAGCTTATCCTGCAGCAGACCCAAGGTAAGGGCATCAACGTCTTTACCCATGGTGAGATGCTACCGGCGCTGGCTTATCCCGAGTTGAAGAAGTATCCCCACCTAGTCGGTAACTACGGCAGTGCGTGGCAAAACCAGCAGAAAGAGTTCGCTAACTTCCCTGGTGCGGTGGTGATGACCTCTAACTGTATTATCGATCCTAACGTGGGCGAGTATGCCGACCGTATCTTTACCCGCAGCATAGTGGGTTGGCCGGGCGTGACCCATATCGTGGGGGATGACTTCTCTGCGGTGATCGATAAGGCCTTAGCGCTTGAGGGCTTTGCCTATGATGAGATCCCCCATCACATCACCATAGGTTTTGCTCGCAATGCGTTAATGGCAGCCGCGCCTGCCGTGGTGGAGAACGTCAAGAATGGTGCGATTAAGCACTTCTTCCTGGTGGGTGGTTGTGACGGTGATAAGGCCGAGCGTAGCTACTTTACCGATATCGCCAAGGCGGCACCTAAGGACTCCATTATCATGACCTTAGGTTGTGGTAAGTATAAGTTCAACAAGCTCAGCTTCGGTGATATCAATGGTATTCCACGCCTGCTGGATATTGGTCAGTGTAACGATGCCTACTCGGCGATTCAGCTAGCCATCGCACTGTCAGAAGTGTTCGAGTGTGAGATCAACGAGCTGCCGCTGAGTCTGGTGCTCTCCTGGTTCGAACAGAAGGCGATCGTTATCCTGCTGACCCTGTTATCACTGGGCGTGAAGAATATACGTACGGGCCCAAGTGCACCGGCCTTCTTAACGCCAAACCTGCTTAAGGTGCTGGAAGATAAGTTTGGTCTGCGTAATACCACCACGGTAGAGCAAGATCTGAATGCCATTTTAAACGTCGCTTAAAATGTCCCCAACGCCCACGGCAGTGTCGTGGGCGTTTTTTATTTTTGGTGAGTCGCCCATGAATCAACAAGATTATCAATCACCCAACTGGCAGGCTGGCGAGATAAGGCTAGTCTGTGTCGAGCGCTGGCAGGAAACCCATGATGTGACCAGCTTTCGCTTTCAAGGCGCCCAGCCCGTTAAATTTCATTTTAAGCCCGGGCAGTTTATCACCTTCCTGCTGGATATCGCTGGCGAGCGCCTTGCCCGCAGCTATACCATCTCCTCGTCGCCCTCTCGTCCTTACTCCTTGGTGGTGACCATTAAGCGTATTCCTGGCGGGCGCGTCTCAAACTACCTGGTCGATAACTTACAGGCGGGGCATAGTGTCAATGTGAGCGGCCCGGCTGGTGCCTTTAACCTGATCGATATTGCCGCCGATAAGTATCTTTTCTTGAGTGCCGGCAGTGGTATTACGCCCATGTACTCCATGTCGCGCTGGCTAACCGACACCCAGGTTGGCAGCGATATCGCCTTCGTGCACAGTGCCAAGGCGAAGGAAGATCTGATCTTCCACGACGCCCTGCTGAAGATGGAGCAGCGTCATCCAAATATGGCATTGCACTATAGTCTGGAATCGGCCGAGACGCTTGAGGCCTGCTCAAGCTTCGCAGGAAGGCTAAGCTTAGCCATGTTCGCCGAGGCTGTGCCCGATTTTCTCGAGCGAACCGTGTTCGTCTGTGGCCCGGAGCCTTATATGCAGGCGGCTAAGACTATGCTGCAGGACGCAGGTTTCGACATGAGTCGTTATCATCAGGAGAGCTTCGGCGCGCCCACCTCATCGCCTGCATCGCAAGTTGAAGGTCTAGGGGATGACGCGGCCTTCATGCTGCAAATTGGCGATGTCTCCACGCCGCTAAACGAAGCACAGACGGTACTCGAAGGGATAGAGGCCAAAGGCCTGCCCATTATCGCCGCCTGCCGCTCGGGCGTCTGCGGCGCCTGTAAGTGCCAGGTGTTAAGCGGGGAGACAGAGTCCAGCAGTGAGATGACACTGACGCCAGCCGAGGTAGAGCAGGGCTTTATTCTTGCCTGCTCGACGCGAATAAGATCCGACGTGACGCTTGCCTTGGGTTAAGGTTGAAAGGCTAAGCGCGTTAGGTTTGGCTTAGTGATAAGGGGGCTTTTTAAGAAGGGGATACGGTCGTAAGATTTGCGCTATGGGCGATGACACAGTATGGTTAATGTGAGGGTTAGGCGAATGGCATCACGCTGGCTTAGCCCAATTCTTAGACCCTTTGTGTGGAGCGCCCTCATGGTATCGACTACGTCACAGCCTGTCGTTATAGACGACCATAGCCTTGGCCATCTCCTTTATGCCCTGATGTCGGCCTTTCCGCTTTTGTTATTGCCGCCTCTGTTTGCCTTGCTTATTAGCCTTGGGCAGAAGGGCGACAAGATGAGTAGTCTGCTCTATTCCCATATTCGTTGGCAGCGTTGGTCGATTATCTCGCTGTTTTCGCTTCTGCTGCTGGCCTACTTAATACCTCAAGCCTGGTTGGCCGTCAGCCTGTCACTGCTGGCTCTGCTGTGGTTTTGTCATCGAACCATCAAAGGCTGGATGAACCTGGTCGATGGCCTGGCGATTTAAATGTATGGGTAAATAAAAAGAGGACCTATGGTCCTCTTTTTTGTTTATAGATGCGCTCTGGTGTCTGTTAATAAGCCAGCCGTTAGTCGCGGTAGAGACGAGCCAAGATGTCGCTATGGGCATTCAGCTGCTGGGGATCGCTCAGGTCCAGCACCAGGCCGTCAGCCTTAAGGGCCCTTGCAGCACTGGCCTGGCTAGCGAGTTCATCTTGCTGACAGGCATAGCGGGTATTGATGATCACCGGCAGGTGGCTCTTCTCTTTCAGGCTGATGAGCCCGGACAGATCTAAGGTCGGCCGCTGCTGCTCGTTGAAGGTTCTGATTCCGGCTTCACTCAAGATCACCTGCTGATTACCTGCGGCCAATATGGTCTCTGCACCGCCCAACCATTCATCCAGGCTGGCCATAGTGTTGCGCTCTAAGATAACCGGCATGTGCAGCGCACCGACCTGTTCGAGCAGATCGCGATTGTGCATCTGCTTGCCACTGATCTGCAGCATATCGGCATGATCAACGGCCAGCGGGAGTTCGCTCTCATGCTCGATGGCGACGATACAGGCCAGATCAAACTGGCTCAGGGCTCTGCGCATCTCGCTCAGCAGGCGGTTCGCCATGGGGTTGGCATTTAACTCACTAACGATCACGGCCTGGAAACCCGCCTCTTTTATCTGCTTGGCCAGCTGGCTGTAGTGGCCAGGCTCTTGAGTCAGACTCAGCTGTGCCATGGCGCCAAACTGACCGTCACCTATCTGTAGCTGTCTTGTGACAACGCTGGTTATCTGTGGATGTTCGGCCAGGCTATGACGTAGATGTTTGGCGTCCTGTTTCTCTCTTGCCTGTTGGTCGGCTTCGCGGCTGGTGGTGGGCTCTATCATCAGCTGACTGTTGCTCAGCTGGGTTGGGTTGACGGTTTCGCAGGGGTAACAGCCAAGTACCTTGATGAAGCGGGTAATACGTTCCAGCTCCTTTAACGCCTGCTGCATCTGGTCGCTGGCAAGGTTGGCGTCAAGGTCCAGGTAGAACATCTCCTCCCAAGGGGTACCTGGGATAGGGCGGGATTCCAGCTTGCTCATGTTGAGATCATGGGCCTTTAAGATCAGCAAGGCTTCTACCAGGGCGCCGGGTTTCTGCCCCGTAGCCATGATAAGCGTGGTCTTGGCCGGTAGCTGTTCGGGCACCGCAATGGCCTTTCTGGCGACGACGATAAAACGGCTTTGGTTGATCTTCTGGTTGGCCAGCTCGCGCTCGATGGCCTCGAGTTGATACAGGGCACCGCCTTCGACGCTGCCGATAGCGGCGACGCTGTTATCATCGGCCTCGAGCACACGCTCCATGGCCTCGGCGCTGCTGGAGCAATATTCCAGTTTGAACTCGCCATGTTGACTCAAATAGCGACTGCACTGGCTGATAGGCTGAGGATGGGCATAGATGGTTTTGATCTGCTTAACCTGAGTGCCAGGCTTGGCGAGCAGGCAATGGCCCACCTCTATGGTGGTTTCACCTACGATGGCCAGGCTGGTGTGTTGCAGCACATCATAGACCTCGTTGATCGAGCCTGAGGAGGTGTTTTCGATCGGCAGGAAGCCGTAGTCGGCGTGACCCGATTCCACCGCCTGCACTATCTCATCGAAACTCTTACAACCCAGATCCTGCATGCCGACCTGACGGCGCTCGCAGTAGCGAGTGGCAGCGAGATAAGAGTAGGAGCCACGCGCGCCTAAGTAGGCGATGTTGTATTGCTGTTTCTGCAGGTCAGGGTTGGCGCGGCCTTGAAGGTAGGCTTGTTGGTTTAATACCGAGTCTTCGATGATGCTTTGATAGAGTGAGAGGACATAGTGAGCGTCGAGTCCCTGCTCGCGTCCCTGCTTAACCAGTCTGGCCAGCAGCTCTTTCTCTCTTTGGGTGTCGCGAATCGGGCGAATATCGACCTCTTTACTGCGGGCGACATCTAAGCTCAGTGCCCGTCGTTTGGCCAGCAGTGCCAGCAGTTCATTGTCGAGCGCGGTGATCTGTTCCCGGGTATGGTTAAGGGGATGTGGTTTGGTCATGCTGTCCTCTGTCGTTGAACGCTTCTCGATTATTCATGCAAATAAAAAAGCCCCCCATAAATGGGAGGCTCTGGAATTCTTACTTTCGTTTTTACACCGAAATTCCGCCTCCCTAGAAGGGTGGAATAAAAAAGAAAGTAAAAAAAGCGTTGGTGTTGGTTTTCATAGTCTTCAAATTAAGCCTTGCTCTAAACCCTGTCAATCAAAAAAGGGATAAAGTGAGAATTTATCTCTGTGGTAATAAGAGCCCCGCATGAGCGAATTGACTTGCCATAAATAGAAAGCGCACCTCTTTGGGTGCGCCGGGAGAGTAAAAGATCAGAATTTAAGATGGGGCATCCTCCTTTGCTTGTCGCCTGCAGATGAAAAGACTGCAGCAGGTGATAAGGGAGAGGCAGCGGGCTAATCGACTAGCGGTGATCCAATGGCCTGTTAACGTCTATTACGTTGGTTTGCCTTAATTGGCTATCTGGCTGCCTCAGTTACGGAAAAAGCACTCAATATTAAAATGGGACTGCGCTCCTTTCTCACTCGTTAGGGTGCTAGGCTTCGAGATTATCTTAGCGGCAACCCTATGGCCTGCTGGGGACGACTTGTTTGGCGCTATGCCTATTTCCTATTTGGGCTAATCTTAAGCCTTAGGTTGTGTGAGTCGCCTTCAATAAATCAAACGTGAAAGTTAATGTCTTGCGTTTGGTGAATGTGACCTCTTACTCCTTCGTTGGCTTGCTTTCGATACCAGAGACGGCGCTTAATAGTAAGTATAACAAGGGCGGACAACATAGCTAGTTCGTTAGCTGAGTTCCACGGCTTCTCATTGAATGCCTGTGGCTGATGTGGTTGTCCGTCCTCGTCTCTTGCCTGTCGCTGTACCTCGATTTAGGTGGCGATTTAACTTTCCACCAAGTTTGGGTAAGTGGCTTTTGTGCCAGTTCGTTAGCGTTCGTTCCTCGGCCTATGCCTGAGGCGATGATTCGCCACTTACCGTTAATCTGTTACGCCGCGTATTCCTCATCTAATGTTTCGTCATACTCGTCGTCGATATCGGCGCTTTCTGGCGTTGGGCTCATCGCTGGAGCCGTGTAGCGAGCTCCTTCCGGTTTGTGGCTGAGGCGATTGAGCTGTTTCTCCAATTTTTGACCCATTGCATTGATTGCTGCATAGAGATCTTTGTCTTTCGCCTGAGCAAATAAGGTGTTGCTTGGTATACCGACTGAAGCTTCTATCTTAAACCCTTGCTTCTCTTGACCTATGATTACATGTGGATTAATGAGCTGTACATCGTGTCTACTTAGTTTTTCTAAACGGCTCTCGATACGTTCACGGATAGGAGTGGTGACTTCGAAATCTTTACTTGTAATCTTTATCATATGTCGAACCTTTCGTTGTTTCCTTGACTTCAGATTACCAATTCAGCCCTTAGAAAACGTGATCCAGATCAACTTTTTGCTGCCATTATTTTCCGTTCGTTGGTTATTTGAGCCCTTAGACAAAATTGTAAAATAAACATTAGGAATGGCTTGTTTTTATCAAATTTAGGCTGCATATTTGACTGGATAACACTGCTTACATAAATCTATTTGCCTCTCCCCATCGCTTCAAATATCATCAATTTCATTATTTTCTAAAGTGATGAGTTATAAGATGTCCTCAGTAGAAAACCCTCAGTCTGCCCAGATAAAAATTAAGGTATGGGATCTGCCTACGCGCCTGTTTCATTGGACCATGATAGCGCTGCTCGGCGGTTTGTGGTGGAGCGCCGAGATGGGGGAGATGCAATGGCATCAGGTGTTTGCCTACGGGCTAATGATCTTGATCGGTTTTCGAATTCTTTGGGGAATCGTTGGCAGTGAGACGTCGCGCTTTAGCCATTTTGTGAAATCGCCGACTCAGGTACTTGCCTATGTCAGGCAGCCCCAGCGCCGTAGCATTGGCCATAATCCTCTGGGGGGCTATATGGTGGTGGCGATGATCTTGGTATTGGTGGCGCAGCTCACCACAGGACTATTTGCCACAGATGAGGTCTTTACCGAAGGGCCGCTATACGCTTATGTAAGTAGCGACACGGCCGGAACCTTGACCTGGCTGCATAAGCAGAATTTCAATTTACTCCTTCTACTGGCGGTTTTGCATATTCTTGCAGTGGTCTGGCACGGCATTAAAGGCGACAAACTGGTAGGTGCCATGATCACCGGCTATAAGAACGTCAATAGCGAGAGCGTTACCGAGTTTAAGTTTCGCTCGGGCTTGATGGCCCTGGCACTTGTGGGGGTGCTAGCAGGCCTAGTAGTGAACTATCTGATTTGGCCCATTGCGGCCATGCTGTAGGGCGATGGCTAACGGTAAAAGTTAGGCTAGAGAAACAGGATAAGAAAAGGGGAGCTTAATTGGCTCCCCTTTTTTATTGGCTCTCGATATTGGTCGTCAATATCCGTCTTGTTATTAGTCTTTCTTGTAGACGTCGTGACAGCCTTTACAGCTCTTACCTGTATTCATGAAGGCTTGCTTTATCGCATTTTTATCGTCCGATTGCGCGGCAACGGCAAGTTTGGCGGCGTTGTCTTGGAAAGTGCTCATCTTAGCGTCGAAATCGGCTTTGTCGCTCCAGATCTTCGCCAGTGCGCCCGTGTCGCCCTTGTCAGAACCGGCAACGAAACCTTCTGCTGGCAGCTTGCTTAGTGCGGCAACGTTTTGCGCGCGCATGGCAAAGACTTCGGCGTCGAATGGCTTCTTGCCCTTAAGCATGGCGCCCATGTCGCCAAAGTTGTGAGCGATCAGGCCAAAAGCAGACTGACGATAATGAATGGCGTCGTCTGACTCTTTGAAGTTATTGGCTTGTACCGCTGTGGCCAGTAAGGCACTGCCGGCTAGGGCGAGCAGGCTTAATTTAAACTGTTTTTTCATGGCAATCATTCTCACTACTTTGTGGATTTATGTGATCTAACGCAAACATTCTAATCGTAATTAACTATCAGATACTATAGATTTTTCTTTAAAACGACGGCCAAAATGTTGCCGAATGTGTCTAACTCTTAAACGCCTGACTCATCGCATCTACTGGTTCGATAGCCAGCGCGGCAGATTTCTTGGTACACTTCGATGTACTGGTAGGCTATGACAGCTTAGGAGCTAAAGTGCGCGCAAACTGGGATCTGGTTTTAGAAAAAGTGGTCAATCATCAAGACACCGATGCCTTGATGGATCTGTTCGATCTACTGCTCACCGAGGAGGAACGTAGCGCCATCGCCGGGCGGCTGAAGGTGTTTCAAGCCCTGCTCTTGGGAGAGATGAGTCAGCGACAGATCGCCGCCGAATTCGAGATCAGTATTGCCACCATCACACGTTGTTCTAACTACCTTAAGCATATGCCCACGGCTCAGCGCGAGCGTATCAAGGCGCTCATTATCTAGTTAGATCACCCGTATTGGCTTCGGTAGCTGGTGCTTACGATAGCTGCGGCGCTGGGCCAGACGAAACAGTGCGTAACAGACTAGCCCCGCGCCTGCAAACGAAAGATAGCTGGAGTCGCTGTGGCGAAAAACAAACAGGGCGCCCAATAGATAGGCGTAAGGCAGCAAATTGTAGAGCGCATCGGGCCAGATGCCTTGCTTACGACGACTCGGTTTATCGCTGCGTCGATTCTGTGAGCGCATGTTGAAGATACGTGCGCCGAGCAGGAAGATAATCACGCCTAAGAGCACTGGAAGGAGGGCCGGACTCATCAGTATGGTCGTTGCTGCGATGAGCAGGTAGATGGCAGGCAGTTTTTCATAGATGGGCTGAGCAACCATTTCGATATCCTTATCGTTTATGCCAATAGTAATAAATAATTGATCATGCTAGCTTGTTAAAACGCTCGATAACTGTATTAGTATTTTTAATTGTAGAATAACTACTTATCTAAAAATCCTGCTTTGTTCTCAAGCGTTTTTCCTGCGCTATTTCTGAGCACATACTTACTGTGATTGGTATTATACGCAGCTAGCTGAGGTTGTCTTGAGCATAAAATAAAAAAGTCGGCATCACCTAGTAAAAGGTGGCCGACTCGATTCAGAATCCTACCTGAGATTGACGCCTAAGCGTCAAATTAAGGCTTTAGGTTGAGCTACTTGAGGTTGAGCTGCTTTAGCTTAGTGCTGGCAGCCGCAACCGCCGTTGCCGTCACAACCTTCTTTGGCTGGCTTCTCAGGATCTTCGCTACAGCATCCGCCTTGATGATCATGACCTTCGCCACCACAGCAACCACCTTCGTGGCTATGCTCGTGGCTGCCACAGCCGCCAGCCGCATGGATGTGGCCATGGGCGATCTCTTCGGCGCTGGCATCACGAACCGAAATCACTTCGACGGTGAAGTTAAGGGTTTGACCCGCTAGTGGGTGGTTACCGTCAACCACGACGACATCGTCTTTCACTTCGGTCACTTGTACCGGACGCTGGCCCATCTCTGTTTCGGCGATGAAACGCATGCCAGGTACGATATCTTCGATATCGCCGAAGGCTGCTAATGGGACATCTTGACGTAAACCATCGTGGTAAGGACCGTAAGCCTGCTCGGCTTCTACGGTAACTTCAAGCTTGTCGCCAACACTTTTGCCTTCGAGTGCCTGCTCAAGGCCTGGGATCATGTTTTCTGCACCATGAAGGTATAGCATTGGCTCACCTTCAAATGAACTCTCGATCAACTCGCCTTGCTGGTTCGTTAAGCGGTAATGGATGCTAACAGCTTTGTGTTGGGTGATTATCATATCGCCTCCAATTCAGAATGTGGCGGCATTTTAGCTCGCTTTGTTGGCCTTGGCGATGACCTAGCGCAGCTTCTTGAGGGAAAATGGGTAAATTTTTTTTCATCAGGCCAGGTGCTGTGAGAGGTGAGGTAAGGGGAATTGTTTCTCTTTGATTGTTTATTCACTATTTCTGGAAAAATATTTTGTTTTGTTGGGGGCTTAACTTGCAAGTTAATCGTCGATTTCTGGTCTCTTTTCCCTGTCAGCTTGTTAGCACTGGTAAAGCCTGGGTTTATACCTTGCAAAAGTTCATCTTTAACGCTTATCGCTATGTTTATTAAGTGTTTATTTAATGGTTTTGATGGGCGGGGTACTGATGGGCTATTTAGCCTGTCATTCCCTTTGTTCACTTAAATCTACGCCTTGTTATTTCATTTTAGCGTTTGCAGCGTCGAAGATGCTGAAACTGTATTTTTATAAAGTTTTATTTTGGGGGTTGACACCTTGGGGCAAAAAAGGCAATTCTGTAAAGACATTCAGTGAATATGTTTTGATACGACAGAATAGAATTTAAATGTTTAGCCTTAACCTAGTAGTAACCACCATTATTACAACCACCACGATTACCAACGTGGGGGCCGGCTAAGCATACTCGAAAGAAATGATTTGAAATGACTAAGCCCGCTCCCCCTCAAGGAGCGGGTTTTTTTGTTTCTGGGGCGCGGTACTAAGGAGAGAAGATGAAGGTAATGAAGTTCGGTGGTACCTCGCTGGCCAACTGGCAGAGGTTTAGTAGTGCGGCGCAGATCGTCTTGGCATCGGCCGAGGAACAGCCGACGGCAGTGGTGTTAAGCGCGCCGGCAACCGTGACAAACGGCTTGTTGGAGATGGTGGATCTCGCTGTCGCCGGGGATGATTTCTCTCCCGTCTTGAGTCAGGTACATGAGGTCTTTAAGACCCTCTATGCAAAGGCCGCCAGCGAGGTCTTGGGTAGCGAGCAGTCAGCAGGCCTCGAAGGTGTCCTGGCCGCGCAGCTTAAGCACTGGCAAGACAAGCTGCAAGGCGTGGTCTTATTGGGTGAGTGCCCCGACTTTGTCCGCGCCGAGATAGTGGTCGGTGGCGAGCGACTCTCTGCGGCGCTGATGGAGCAGTTGATGTTGGCCGCCGGCGTCTCGGCCAACCAGCTTGTACCACAACAGCTGTTTGTGGCCCATGGACCGGCGCTGGAATCGGTTGTCGATATCGCCGTGAGCAAACAGCGTTTTGCCGAGCTTTCTCTCGATGCCCATCAGGTGTGGGTGATGCCAGGCTTTACCGCCGGAGACAAGGATGGCCGAGTGGTCACCCTTGGCCGCAACGGCTCGGACTATTCGGCGGCGGTGCTCTCTGCCTGTATCGACGCCAGCTGCTGCGAGATCTGGACAGATGTGGATGGCGTCTATAATACCGACCCGCGTGTCGTCGCCGATGCCAAGCTGCTGACTCAGCTCAGTTACCAGGAGGCGATGGAACTGTCCTATTTTGGCGCCAAGGTACTACACCCTAAGACGATTGCGCCTATCGCTCAGTATCACATCCCTTGCTATATACGTAACAGCTTCAACCCACAGGCTCCTGGTACCTTGGTATCGAATCAGGCGGACGAGACGGGCCTGAACGTCAAGGCTATCTCAAATCTTGATGAGCAGACCATGTTCGACATCGCCGGGCCCGGCATGAAGGGCATGGTAGGCATGGCGAGCCGGACTCTGGGGGCCATCTCCCGCTCCGGGGTGTCAGTCTCTCTCATTACGCAAAGCTCGTCCGAGTACAGTATCAGCTTCTGCGTGGCCACCGCCGATGCACAGCGGGTGCGCCTGGCGCTGGAGCAGGAGTTTGAGCTGGAGCTTAAGAGCGAGATCCTCGAGCAGATTAGCATGCGCCACAACCTGGCCATCGTATCCCTGATAGGTGACGGTATGCGCACCCATAAGGGGGTTGCCGGTAAGTTCTTCCAGGCCTTGGCCCAGGCCAACGTCAACATAGTGGCTATCGCCCAGGGCTCCTCCGAGCGCTCCATCTCGGCGGTTATTGAGCTGCGCAAGACCAAGCATGCCATCGCCGCCTGTCATCAGAGTTTCTTCGATGTGCAGCACTATCTGGACGTCTTCCTGGTGGGCTGTGGCAATGTGGGCGCCGGTTTGCTCGAACAGATCAAGCAACAGACGGAGATGTTAAAGGCTCAGCATATCACTGTGCGCGTGTGCGGCGTGGCGAACTCCCGCCAGATGCTGCTCGATGCCAAGGGGATAGATCTCAACCATTGGCAGGGACTGCTTGCCGACAGCCAGCAGGCTTGCGATCTGGAGAAGATGCTTGCCTGGGCCAAAGATCAGCAGCTACTCAACCCTGTGCTGGTGGACTGTACCTCAAACGAAGCCGTATCCGATCAATATGTCGCGGTAATGAATGCTGGTCTGCATGTGGTGACCCCTAACAAGAAGGCCAACACACGTGATTATGACTATTACCGTGCCCTGAGGCAGACTGCGCTGCATCAGCGTCGTCAGTTCCTCTACGAGACCACAGTTGGCGCTGGCCTGCCGGTCATCGACAACCTGAAGAAGCTCCTCTTCGCCGGTGACAAGCTACAGAAATTCAACGGCATACTCTCGGGTTCACTCTCCTATATCTTCGGTATGCTGGATGAGGGGATGAGCCTGTCGGAGGCGACGCGTATCGCGCGGGAGAAATGCTTTACTGAGCCAGACCCAAGAGACGACCTCAGCGGTATGGACGTGGCCAGGAAGGTGCTTATCCTTGCCCGCGAGGTGGGGATGCAGATAGAGCTGAGTGACATTCAGGTTGAATCTGTACTGCCGAGTCATTTCGACGCCTCTGGCGATGTCGAGACCTTTATGGCGAATCTGAGTTCACTCGACAGCGAACTTGCCCAAAGGGTAAATAGCGCCAGGGCCGAGGGTAAGGTGCTGCGTTATGTAGGACAGATCGACGAGCAGGGCTGCCGGGTGAAAATCGCCGAGGTAGATGCCAAGGATCCCCTCTACAGCGTCAAGGGCGGCGAGAATGCGCTGGCCTTCTACAGCCGCTACTATCAGCCGATCCCCTTCGTGCTTCGCGGCTACGGCGCGGGTACCGAGGTGACGGCGGCCGGTGTGTTTGCCGACTTGCTGAGAACCCTTAACTGGACACGGGAGATGGGCGTATGAGTTTAACGGTTTACGCGCCGGCCTCCATGGGCAATGTCGGCGTCGGATTCGATCTGCTGGGCGCCGCTTTGGCGCCCGTTGATGGCAGCCTGCTGGGGGATCGCGTATCGATAGCGCCGGCGCCGTATGGCGTCTCGCTTAGCCTGGCCGGCCACTGGGCCGACAAGTTGCCTGCCGCCTGCGAGGAGAATATCGTCTACCAGTGCGCCCACTTCTTCCTCGAGCAGCTCGGTAGCGAGGCAGGCGTTGCCATGACACTGGAGAAGAACCTGCCGGTGGGGAGCGGACTTGGCTCTAGCGCCAGCTCGGTCGTTGCCGCGCTTTATGCCCTGAACGAGCATTTCGACAGGCCCTATGACAGCGATGCGCTGCTGAGGTTGATGGGTGAATTTGAAGGCAAAATCAGCGGCTCTGTGCACTATGACAATGTTGCGCCCTGTTATCTAGGTGGCATGCAGCTGATGCTGGATACCCCGAGCGCCGTGTGTCAGGACCTGCCCGTCTTTAAAGACTGGTATTGGGTGGTGGCCTATCCTGGCATCTCCCTTTCAACGGCCAAGATGCGCGCCTTGCTGCCAGCGCAATACGATAAGTCAGTAACCATAGATTTCGGTCGTTATCTGAGTGCTTTCGTGCATGCCAGTTATCGACAAGATGCCAAGCTCGCCATAGAGGTGTTAAAGGATGTGCTGGCGGAACCTTATCGCGCCGCAGAAATTCCCGGTTATGAGCAGGCGCGCGCCGCCTTGGCCGAACTCGGCATGGCCACCACGGGGATCTCAGGGAGCGGCCCGACACTGTTTACCGTGACCGATAACCTGGAGACGGCTGAGCAGGCCAAGGCCTGGTTAGATGCGAATTATGTCACCTCTGGCGCTGGTTTTTCCCATATATGTCAAATTGATATGCTCGGCACGCGCCGTGTAGATGCACCACTTTTAGATTAATAGGCGGATGTAAGATGGAACTCTATAACTTAAAACACCCCTCACAGAAGGTTAGTTTCACTCAGGCGGTTAAGTTGGGCCTGGGGCGGGATCGCGGCCTGTTCTTCCCTGTCACTATCCCAAGGCTGGACGATGTGGATGCGCTGCTGGCGATGGACTTCGTCGAGCGCTCAAAGGCGATATTGGGCGCCTGGTTGGCCGATGAGCTTGGCCAGGAGCTGGTGGATAGCCTGGTTGAGCGCGCCTTTAATTTTGAGTTGCCGCTGACCAATGCCGATGACAAACGCTATTGCCTTGAGCTGTTCCACGGTCCAACCCTAGCCTTTAAAGACTTTGGCGCCCGCTTCATGGCCCAGTGCCTCAATAGCCTGGCGCAGGAAGACAAGTTGACCATATTGACCGCTACCTCGGGGGATACCGGCGCCGCAGTTGCCGATGCCTTCTATGGGCTGGATAAGGTACAGGTGGTGGTGCTCTATCCTAAGGGCAAGATCAGCCTGCTACAGGAGAAGATGTTTACTACTTTGGGTGACAACATACATACGGTGGCGGTGGAGAGCGATTTCGATGCCTGTCAGGAGATGGTCAAGGCCGCCTTCGAAGACAGTGACGTGCGTGACGGTCTGCACCTTAACTCGGCGAACTCTATCAACATCAGCCGTTTGCTGGCGCAGATCTGTTACTACTTCGAGGCGGTGGCCCAGTTTAAGCGCGCTAACCAAGGCGATCCTGTGATTGCCGTGCCCAGCGGTAACTTCGGCAACCTGACGGCGGGCTTGTTTGCCAAGGCGATGGGGCTGCCGGTGAAGCGTTTCGTGGCGGCAACCAACAGTAATGATACCGTACCTCGCTATCTGGCCGATGGGCAGTGGTCGCCCAAGGCGACCGTCGCGACCCTATCCAATGCCATGGATGTGGCCGAACCGAGCAACTGGCCTAGGGTTGAGACCATCATGGAGGTGATGAACTGGCCGCTGAGCGAGTTGGTGGGGGTTGGCCTCTCGGAGCAAGATACGGTGGAGGCTTTGGATGAGCTCTATCGCGGTGGTTACTTGTCTGAGCCCCATGCGGCCATCGCCGCTAAGGCATTGTCGTTAACCATGTCGGCCGATGAGCAGGGGATATTCCTCGGTACGGCGCATCCTGCCAAGTTTAAAGAGGTGGTGGAAGAGGCGCTCAATATCGAGCTTGAGCTGCCGCCCGAGCTGCAAGCTGTGCAGGATAAGCCGATTCTATCTGCCGAATTGCCCGCGGACTTTGCCCGCCTCAAGGATCATCTGTTTGAGGTGCTAGCCTAGGCCTCCTTATCGCCGTCAAGTCGAAATGTCTTGGCGGCTAGCTATTCTTTCTCGCCGGGTGCGTCTTTCAGTCGCAGTTTGTCATTTGCAGTTTGCGGATTGTGATTTTCGGTCTGCTTTCTTCTTTCTTCTCTCTCTAGGTATTGGGTGTTAGGTGTTTCGTCGTGGTTGTCATTTGCGTGTGCGCGATAACATCTGGTTTACCGTTCACTTGTTATGATCACAAGGCGTCTACTTCATAGAGTGTTCGCTACTTAGGTTGCCAAGTGTATCGCCTTCGTTGAGTTAGTCGTGATTATCATCACATCAGGCTAAATTTAAATTATTTATCTTTAAGGACTTTTTACTTTATCGAGACCTGTGGTTTTGCATATAAGAGTGATTTTTTTGGACCTTTGTCTCTTGAGCGCCTGCACATCTAATGAGCCGCAGCTCTATTCGCGAATCAATGAAGCCTATGATTTCGAGGTGACCCATTGTGATAGTTTCGCCATGGTAACAGGCTTAGGTCGAGGGGATGCGCCGCTGAGGGCGGCGCGGGAGAATGCCAAGCATCAGGGGGAGGCCCTAGGTGGTACCCACATCGTTTGGTTACAGGAGGATCACTTCGACGGGGATAGCCAGGTTAAGGTGGTTGCCGTGGTCTATAAGTGCCTGTTTTAGCGAGCCTGACTCCTTAGCCAGTTGATCTCTTGTGGCCAGATCTCAGGTTCTATCGTCTCCAGGATGAGTGGGATCTGCTTAGTCGCCGGGTGTTTCATGATATAGCTAAACGCATCCATGCCGATATAACCGGCGCCGAGGGAGTGGTGCCTGTCGACACGGCTGTTGAGGGGCGTCTTGCTGTCGTTAAGGTGCATCGCCTTGAGGTAGTGGTTGCCCACTATGGTATCGAATTGTCCGAAGCTCGCTTCGCAGGCCTCATGGGTCGTTAAATCATAGCCAGCGGCAAACATGTGGCAGGTGTCGATACAGACACCTACGCGGCTCTTATCTTCTACCTTGTCGATGATCTGTGCCAGCTGCTCGAAGCTATGGCCCAGGTTTGACCCCTGACCCGCAGTGTTTTCTATGATGGCGCTGACCCCCTGGGTCTTATCCAGCGCCAGGTTGATCGACTCGCTGATGCGGGCCAGGCACTCGTCTATGCCTATCTTGTTGAGATGACTGCCGGGATGAAAGTTCAGCAGGGTTAATCCCATCTGCTCACAGCGCTGCATCTCATCGAGAAAGGCCCCACGCGAGCGCGTGAGCTGCTCGGTATCCGGATGGCCTAGATTAATCAGATAGCTGTCGTGGGGCAGTATGGCATCGGGGGAGATATTGGCCTGTTCGCAGTTAGCCTTGAAGTCGGCTATCTGCTTAGGACAGAGTGGCGCCGCCTGCCAACGTCTCTGATTCTTGGTAAATAGCGCAAAGGCGTTGGCGCCAATCTTTTGTGCGTTTAGCGGCGCATTGGCGATGCCGCCGGCGGCGCTGACATGGGCACCAACCCAATGAGTGTCTGACATTCTTCCTCACTAACTTTCAACAAGCTTATAAATTATCACGGTATTTTGAGCGATTTTTCTAGGCTGGACTATGCTCAATGAAAGGTATTTAGCCTTAATTGTTTATTTTTCGATAGTGGAATGGACTCTAGCGTGTTTAAGGATCTCTCTCAATCTGAATTTATGGACTTCGGCCCAGCCTTGATCGCCCAGCTGGGTAAGTTACAGGGACAGTTTATTCGTGGTGACGATGTGCTCTTGCCCCTGTGTCGTGTTCTGGCCGATAGCAGCGGCGCCGAGTCTGTGATGATCTTGTCTCGTCGCCTGCTGGCCTGTGATGAGATGCCGGCCGATGTCACCTGCTGGTGCCGGGATTCTATGCGATATATTACCCTGTGGCGCCAGGTAAAGGACTGGCCGCTGTTGGATGGTCAACGCGGTGCACATCTGTGGCAGCGGTTTGTGGTCTGGCCCATCGAGGGGCTAGACGTCAATATCTTCTTCTATCGCCCGGTCAAGGGCTGGCTGTCGTTTCTCACCTCCTATCAGACCTTTATTGCCGACAGTATCAGCGGCATGTTGCAGCAGCAGAGTCTGGACTGGCAGCAGAGCCGTAATGCCCAGATCATCAAGTCGATCGATACCGAGATGTATCAGTCTATCGTCAGTAACAGCGAGGATATGATAGTGGTCGCCTCGCGCCAGAAGGGGATGGCGCCCGTGATCATGTATGCCAACGCGGCGGCAACCGCCATCAGCCAATATCCCCGCAGCCAGCTGATCGGCAAGTCGATTGAGCTCTTCTTCGGGGATCAGGACGACAAGGCGCAGGAACTGCTGGAGGCGATAGAGTTGCGCCTGGAGTTTACCGGCGAGCTGGTTTGTTCGACCGCTACGGGGGAGAAGGTGATTCTGCATACTCATCTGATTGCCTTAAACGAGCAGTATGAAGACGGCAGCCTGTTTACCCTGGTGGGGAGGGACATCACAGAGCAGAAGCTGATGCAAAACACCATGGCCCGTACGCAAAAGATGCAGGCCATGGGACAGCTGGTGGGCGGTGTGGCCCATGATTTCAACAATATCTTGGGTGTGCTCAAGGGCAATCTGGAGCTGATGGAGCTCAAGGGCAAGGACGATACCATAGCACGTTACCTGGCCACGGCGCTCAAGGCCTGTCAGCGAGGGACAGATCTCACCCGGCGCCTGTTGCAGTTTTCCCGCCAGGAGCAATTTAGCGCCCAGCCGCTGCAGGTCAATGAGGTGCTGCTGGGCTTAGAGGAGTTGCTGGAGAAGTCGTTAACCACTCAGGTGAGCCTCAATATTTTGCCCCAAGCGTCGATGCGGGATATCTGCGTCGATCGCGGCGACCTGGAAGATGCCCTGATTAACCTGGTATTGAACGCCAAGGATGCCATGCATGGGGAAGGGCAGATCACCATAGCGACAGGTGAGCAGTATCTGTCGGGCTATCTTCCCGGGGTGGGCAATACCGTTAGCACAGATAACCGTGACTATGTGTGGATATCCGTGATCGATCAGGGCGGGGGGATAGCCGATCACCTGTTGGATAAGATTTTCGAGCCATTCTTTACCACCAAGGATAAGAGCAAGGGGACCGGGCTCGGCCTCTCCATGGTGTACGGCTTCGTAAAACGCTCTAACGGTTACATGAGTATCATGCACACAGGCGCAGAGGGCACTGAGATACGCCTGTGGTTTCCGGCCATCAAGCCGGTCGAGCGACAGAGCGAGCGACATCACAGGCCGCTCGAGTATCCCAAGGTCGCGCGGCCCATCAAGGTGCTTATCGTCGATGATGAACCCGACCTGCTGGAGGTGCTCTGCGATCACTGTCAGATGATGGGGATGGAGGTGCTGGCCTATACAGACCCTCTGCTGGTCAGGGAGCAGTTTAGTGGCGGCATAGATAACATAGATCTCATCATCTCAGATCTCTTGATGCCAGGCGGCATAAACGGCTATGAGCTGGTGACCGATTTGAGTCGGCACACCGCTATCCCTGTGCTCTTGATCTCAGGTTATGTCGGTGATGTCGGGATCAGTAGCCGGGAAGATCTGCCCTTTAAGGTGCTGCAGAAACCCTTTGATATTAGCGCCTTCGTGCGTGGGCTCGAAGAGATCGGGATTGAGTTTGTACAAGGAGAATTGCGATGAACAACATGGAGATTTGGGTTGTCGACGATGACAGGGATTACTGCGAGCTGATCGTCGAGATGTTGCAAGATGAATTTAAGGTGACTCCCTTCTATGGCGCGGCCGATTTTCGTATTGCCCTGCAAAGTAGCCAACCCGACCTGTTGTTGATGGATATCAACCTGCCCGATACCGATGGCATCACCCTCTGCAAAGAGTTGCAGGAAACAAACCAGGAGCTGGCCGTGCTGTTTGTCTCTGGGATGAATACCCTAGAGGAGCGGCTCAAGGCCTATGAGGTGAATGCGGTGGACTTTATCGCTAAGCCCTTTGAGTTAAAAGAGTTACTGGCCAAGGTCCATAGCGTCGCCCACTATGTGATGAAGCAGAGAGAGCTGATTCAGGCGGAGTCAGTCTCCCGCAACATGGCTTTTCAGTCGATGACCGAGTCGTCTCAGTATGGCTGCGTGTTGCAGTTCTTTCGCCAGTGCTTTCTCTGTCACGATCACCAGACTCTGGCTGATGCCTTCTTTGACCTGATGCAGCAGCTTAATCTCAATACCTGCTTGGAGATACGCGGTGATAGCGTGGAGTATTTTGCGCCTAAGCACGCTGCGATCAGCCCCATAGAGTCGAACATTCTCGAGCTGCTGGACAAACATGGCCGCCTGTATGACTTTGGCTGCCGTACCATATGCAACGACAAGCATGTCTCCTTCCTGATCAAAAATATGCCGATAAACGACGAGGTGCTCTATGGCAGGTTGCGGGATATTATCGCCGTGGTGGTCGAAGGTCTCGAGGCGCGCGTCATGGATATCGGTCGTCAGCAGACACTGAAACAGGTTTTTGTCGATATCGAAGCACTTATCGGTGACATCAATGCTGCGACCCTTGAGCATGATGAAAGATTCAGTGCCGCACTCATTAACATGACCACTGAGATCCGCGGTAGCTTTCATGTGCTGGACATGACCATAGAGCAGGAAGATTATTTTACTGCGCTCATCGAGCGTAATTTGAAGGAGGTGAAGTCGGCCTCGCAGGCCTTTACCCGCCTACAGTGTGCGCTGGGCAAGGTGATGGATGTACTGGGGGCAAGCGTACCTTAAGTGATTATTTTATGTTCATTTTTCTTGATCTGAGTCACGTCATCATGGCGGGTTACATATTAGTGTGAGTAAAAGTTCAACAATTGACTATAGTAACTAAAGGCGTCTAGAAGGTTGGAGGTGACGATGTTAGCGAGACTTCATAATGACCATAAACATATCGCGATACTGTTAAATATTCTCAAAAATAAGCAGCAGCGGCTGCAAAATGGTGAGGCCGTCAACTTTAATCTGATCCGAGATATCGTCGAATATATGCAGAGCTATGCCGAGCACAGCCATCACCCGGTAGAGGATCTGATCAACGAATTCTATATTCAGACACACCCTGAAGAGGCCCTGGAAGAGAATCTGGGGGAAGAGCATTATGGCCTCATCGAAAGCTCGACCAATCTGATGACTACCCTAAATCTTATCTTGAGTGACGTCCCGGTACAGAACGAAACCCTGAGTCAGGCGCTGAAGGAGTATGTGGAGGCGCAGCGAAATCACATGATGTATGAAGAGAGTAAGTTGTTCCCCATCTGGGAGGCGGGGATGACCGAGGCGCAGTGGCAGCAGGTGGCCGACAGATGTCAGGAGAAGTTAATTAGCGACCCATTATTCAGCGACGATGATAACCTGCTCTTCGAGGAGTTAAAAGAATATCTGGCCAAGGCCGAAGAGTAACAGACATAAAAATAGCGCCTAAGGCGCTATTTTCTTATCATTTTTACATCAGAAGGTTATCTAAGTCGTATTCGAAACTGCTGTCGATATCCTGAAGCTCTTTAATCAAACGCTGTTTCTCTTTGATAGCCTCTATTTCGCGCCATTTTCGCTTCTTGTTGGAGCTTCGCGAACGACTGTTGGGTCTTTCAATGACGGTATCATCTAGCGCACTACCATAATCTAAGCGATTCATGGCAACCTCCTGTTGTTGTATTTTTTCTCAACAATTAAATATCACACTTCCAATTTATGGTGCAAGAAAAATGTTTCAATAATGTTAAGTCAGGGTGAATCATTTGTGGCGTGACAGCTGTTTTTTTGCCCGTGGGATGGGCAAAAGATGAGGCTTGCTGGTGGATGTTACTGCAAATAATAAAAAAGCCAGTGAAAACTGGCTTTTTTATTGGCTAACTTTTGGCGAGCTTAAATGTGGCCGCGTCTAAAGAGATTGATGAGAGCGTTGCTAGAGGCATCCAGTGCCTTAGCCTCTTCATCGCTCTGAAGACGAGCGAGTACATCATTGCCCAGGGTCTTGCCTAACTCGACGCCCCATTGGTCGAAGGAGTTGATGTCCCACAGTGCACCCTGAACAAATGTTCTATGTTCGTACAGGGCAATCAGGGCACCCAGTGTTTCCGGCGTCAGCTTGTCCATCAGTAGAGTGTTGCTTGGCTTGTTGCCATCCATCACCTTGTGCTTAGCGATCAATGCCTTCTCTTCCTGGCTCAGCGAGCTACCGTCGAGTTCGGCAAGTGCCTCATCGAAGGTTCTGCCTTGCATCAGGGCCTGGGTCTGTCCAAAACAGTTTGAGGCCAGCTGAACATGGTGTTCACCAAGGGGGTTATGGCTCTGCAGCGGCAGAATAAAGTCTGCCGGGATCAGTGCCGTGCCTTGGTGTAACAACTGGTGATAGGCGTGTTGACCATTAGTGCCTTCGCCGCCCCATATCACCGGGCCGGTTGCATGGTCGACGCTGTCGCCGTTGAGGGTGACAGATTTACCATTACTCTCCATGTCCAGTTGCTGGAAGTAGGCTGGCAGGCCTCTGAGGTAATGATCGTAGGTCAGTACCACATGGGACTGTGCCTGGTAGAAGTTGCCATAGAGCAGGGAAAACAGCCCCATGATCACCGGCATATTCTGCTCGAGAGGCGCCTCGACAAAATGTTTGTCCATCGACTTGGCACCGGCCAGCAGCTGGTAGAAGTTGTCCATGCCAATGAGCAGGGCGATAGGCAGGCCAATCGCCGACCAGAGTGAATAGCGGCCGCCGACCCAATCCCACATAGGGAAGATGTTATCCGCATCCATGCCAAATTCGGTCGCCTTAGCCACATTTGAGGTCACGGCGACGAAATGCTTGGCGATATCCGCTTGAGTGCCGCCATTTTCCAGGAACCAGGCCTTGGCACTCAGGGTATTGGTCAGCGTCTCTTGGGTGCCGAAAGACTTGGACGACATCACGAACAGAGTGGTTTCCGGATCCACCAGACGCAGCTTCTCACACAGTGAGGTGGCATCGACGTTGGCAACGAAGTGGCACTTCAGCGCCGGATTCCAGTAGGGGCGCAGCGCCTGAGTGACGATTTTAGGTCCAAGGAATGAGCCGCCGATACCTATGCTAACGATATCTGTGATCGCCTTGCCCGTGTAGCCTTTCCACTCGCCGGAGGTCACGTCTGTGACAAACTTGGCCATCTTGGCCTGAGTCTGTTTTACCTCGGGGACGATATTTTGGCCGTCCACCAGGATCACCTCGTCGGCCTCGGCTCTGAGGGCGGTGTGCAGTACGGCGCGCTTCTCTGTGTTGTTAATGATCTCGCCATTAAACATGGCGCGGATCTTATCGCTTAATTTGGCAGATTTAGCTAATTCAAACAGTTGTGCCAGTGTGTGCTCATCGGCTCGGTTCTTGGAGTAGTCCAGCAACAGTCCACATGCCGACAGTGACATCTTGTCAAAGCGCTGTGGATCGGCTTCAAAGAGCTCGCGCATGTGGGGCAGCTTGGCGGTTTGTGCTTCAAGCTGGGCCCACGCATCTTGCTGAGTAAGCTTAGTCATGACGTCTATTCCCTTAGGCTTCGAGTTCGGCTTTTAGCATGGTTTCAAGTTTGCCCTGGTCGATGGCAAAGTTGCGGATACCTTCGGCAAGCTTCTCAACGGCCATAGGATCTTGGTTGAATTCCCAACGGAACTCGGCCTCACTGAGGGCGGCACCCGGAGCAACGACTTCGCCTGCTGGTTTCAGCTTTTGAACGACAGGCGTGTCACTGTTTGCCATCTCTTCTAGCAGTGCTGGGCCAATTGTCAGGCGATCGCAGCCAGCAAGTTCGATGATCTCACCCGTGTTGCGGAAGCTGGCGCCCATCACAACCGTGTTGTAGCCATGGCGCTTGTAGTAGTTGTAGATGTTAGTGACCGAGACAACGCCTGGATCTTCCTCGGCGCTGTAGTCCAGGCCGGTATCCTTCTTGTACCAGTCGAGAATACGGCCGACGAAAGGCGAGATCAGGTAAACACCGGCTTCGGCACAGGCTCTGGCTTGGGCGAAACAGAATAAAAGTGTCAGGTTACAGTTGATGCCTTCTTTTTCCAGCTCTTTGGCGGCGCAGATCCCTTCCCAGGTTGAGGCCAGTTTGATCAGGATGCGAGACTTGTCTATGCCGGCCTCTTCATAAAGCTTGATCAGCTTGTGCGCCTTCTCGATAGAACCGGCCTTGTCGAATGAAAGACGAGCGTCCACCTCTGTCGAGATGCGGCCTGGAACAATTTTTAGGATTTCGAGGCCGATGTTGACCGCCAGTTTGTCGCCGGCATCTTCAACCTGCTGCGCCAGATCGTCGCTCTGAGACTTAGCCCATTCGATGGCATTGGCAATCAGGTGCTTGTATTCAGGAATTTGGGCTGCTTTCAGGATAAGAGAGGGGTTGGTGGTAGCGTCTTGTGGTTGATAACGCTTGATGGCTTCGATGTCACCGGTATCGGCGACTATGGTGGTGATAGATTTGAATTGCTCGAGTGTATTAGCCATGAAAATTACATCCTTCTTAAGAAGCAGCTTAAGTGTGTGGTTTACTAACGGCTATTAGACGCGATTTTGCCGATATTTCCAACCATGAATGAAAAAAAATTACAGAAAAGTTGCTAAATATCAGTAAAAGGCATTTTAGCCATTGCCGTATAGCCGGGCTGATGTTTGGGCTAAACGGACTTAGAGTATAACCATTAAATTATGACAGGAAAAAAAATCGCTGCCTAAGCAGCGATTTTTATTGAGGTCGATCATTAAGTTAATCGTAAAGACTTACTTTAGAATCGCCTCTTTACGTACACCCGTAACGTGGGCTTCGATGCGACGGTTAGCCTTGTTGGCTTCGGCGCTGCTGCCTTCGATCAGCGGCTGAGTGATACCATAGCCCTTAGCGCTGACGCGATCTTGGCTGATACCGTACTTGCTGACCAGTAGCTCGGCAACGGCGTTGGCACGACGCTCAGACAGATCCATGTTGTAGTCAGGGTTACCTACGTTAGAGGCGTGACCACCGATCAACACGGTTGCGCGTGGGTTTTGGTTCATATAGTTGGCCAGCTTTTCGATTTGGCCATAAGACGCAGAGTTCACCACGGCAGAGTTATTGGCAAAGCGAATTGAACCCAGTTCATGCTTCTCGGTGACTTCGCGGTAAAGGGTACAACCGCTAGCATCAACCTTATGATTGCTCGGCGTGTTGGCACATTGGTCTTTATCGTCGGTCGCGCCGTCGTTGTCTGAATCTTTTGGTTCAACCACCACAGGTGCTGCAACAGGGGCGGGTGCAGCGGCTGCGCGACCGAAGCGGTAGCTTAGCTCAAGACCCCAGTAGTTGCTTTCCATCTCAAGGGTGTTCCACTTGTCTTCGTCGAGATTTTCATAACGACGATACTTAGCTTGCAGCTTGAGGTTTTCGGTAAAGTTGTAGCCGATACCTGCACCGAAGTATGGTGCAACACCGCTGTCGCTGTAGTACTCGCTACCCCACTGTTTGTTGTTAGACAGTAGGTAGTTCATTGCACCGGCTTCGGCTGACAGGCTCCAACGGTCGGCAAATGGCCAGAAACCTACCAGGCCGAGTGTCATACCGCGAGCACCGACATCGTTAAGTTTGTTGGCATAGTCAACCCATTCGGCGCGGCCCAGGTCACGATAGCCCAGTTCGACACCAAAATAGTCGTTAAAGAGGTAACCACCAAATACATCCCAAGCATAAGGATCGTCTTCACCACATTGCTTCATGGTCTTCTGATCGCAGTTAGGCTCGTAGTTGTTTACGCCTAAACCGCCACCGACGTACCAAGGGGTGAGTTCTTGTGCTGCATTGGCTGCAAATGGGAGCATTGATGTAAGCAGAATAGCTTTCAATGTATTGTTCATCATTTTCCAATTCCTTTGTTTTACTATCTTTCCCCCATGCTGTTTTTATCCTGTAAAAACATGCCAGCACTTTGTGGGGGGATTCCTTTGGTATTATCGCTAGCCTTTGTATTATCTTACGCGAATATAGAAATTGCCATGAATAACGGGCAAATCTTTTAGGATTATTGGTCGATAGGTAATAAAAAAGGCGTTTCCGCTAGGAATCGCCTTTTTTCTAGTAGAATAATTAACTTAGCGTTAATCTATTCTTAACGTGTCCAGACCCAGTTTTCGATGCTTTCAGGGTCTACACCGTTGGCCTTGATGTAGTTACGGTGGTCAACCAGACGCTGAAGCATGTCAGTGGTGATGGCGACGTGTTGTGTCTCGTCGATCACACCCTGTTGGAATAGCTTGTAAGCCATGTCGATAACCAGGTGGTAGCGAGAAGTACCGTTACGCACGCCCATATCGAATGGTGTTGTGGTTGAACCTTCCTCTTCATAACCCTTGATACGGAATCTGTGGCTACCCTTGTAATCGAACACCAGCTTCTTGATAGTGTTTGGATAACCATGGTAGTTGAAGACCACGCCTTTATCGGCGGTGAAGATCTCATCCATCATCCAAGGCTTGCTTTGGAACTTACGGCTACCCAGACCGCTGCTGGTTAGCTCGGTTACGCTCACGAAGCGCACGCGGACTCTTGGTAGTAGCTCACGCAGGATGACTAGAGAAGCCATACATTCCTGGGTCACATAGTCACCACAGCCTGCCAGAACGACGTCTGGGTTGTCGTCAGAGGCGAAATCCCACACCATGACGCCATCTTTAGCCTGTTGACGTGCTTCGTCCAGTGTCAGCCATTGTGGCAGCTCTTTCTTACCGGCAGCGATGATGTTTAGCTTATCGCGATCGGCGAATGCACGCTCGGTGTAAACCAGTGTCGAGTTGGCATCTGCTGGCAGGTAAGCCGAGATGATCTCTGGGTGCTTCTCAAGCATAGCCCCAAGGAAAGAAGGGTTCTGGTGAGAATAACCGTTGTGGTCTTGACGCTCTAGCAGTGAAGAGAGCACGACGTTACAAGAAGGCACAGGCTTACGGAAGTGTACGCCCTGGCTGGCATAGACATACTTACAGTATTGGTCGGCCATAGAGGACACTACTTGTGAGAAAGACTCATAAGTTGGGAACATGCCGTGACGACCCGTTACTGTGTAGCCGTGTAGCATACCGAACAGCAGGTTTTCAGATAGCAGCTCAAGTACACGACCATCGCGAGACATATCTTCGTCCCAGCTCTCGATAGGCCATTGCCATGCACGGTCTGTCTCTTCAAATACAGCCTGTAGCTGGTTAGAGTAGGTTTCGTCAGGGCTGAAGATACGTAGGTTACGCTGATCTCTGTTGAGCTTGAACGCATCACGCATCCATTGACCCATCTTCAACATAGAGTAACCACGCTGTCCTCTTGGTGTTTCCGCACCGTAGGCCAGGTCTTCAAGTTTAGGGTTGTTCAGTGAACGCACCACTTCGCCACCATAGCTAAGGTGCTGACGACCACAGCAAAGCTCTTTTGGAGGGAGCAAAGATTGGATATCTTTATCGAAGACGATTTGGTTTTGCTCATTGATGCTATAAAGTTCGCTGAACTTGTAGCTGGCAAGCCATTGGTCTAAGGCCTCAAGGTGTTGCTTATCTTTAGCACACTTGTTGACGATAACCTGGTGAGAGTCACAGTTACCTTCCAGCTTCTTACCATTGTCTTCGGCAACACCAGTCCAGCCTTTTGCGGTGCGCATCAGAATCACTGGCCAACATGGCTTAACGATATCTTCGCCGCTACGCGCTTTAGTCTGAATCGCGTCGATCATGGAATAGGCTTCATCCATTGCCTTGGTCATCTGTAGGTAGACATCTTCTTCAAGGTCGCTGTCGACGATGATTGGGTGATAGCCAAGACCTTTAAATTCCAGCTCAAGTTCTTCGTGGCTCATGCGTCCCATACGGGTTGGGCCTGAGATCTTGTAGCCGTTGATGTGAACGATAGGCAGTACGGCACCGTTGTTCGCGGGAGAAACCAGACGGTTAGCGTACCAAGAGGCTGCTAGTGGGCCTGTTTCAGATTCACCGTCACCGATAAGTACGGTCGCGATGAGGTTAGGGTTATCCAGTACGGCACCCCAGGCAACAGAGAGCGAGTAACCTAGCTCACCACCTTCTAGGATCTGACCCGGTGCTTCTGGGTTAGCGTGAGAAGGATAGCCATAGGCAGCTGAAAACTTCTTACAGATATCTTCGATACCAGTCTCGTTGTACGGAATCGTCTCTGGGTAGAAGTGACTCAGCGATCCTTCCATAAACAGGTTAGCTTGTACTGCTGGGAAGCCGTGGCCTGGGCCGACAAGGTAGAGGAAAGGACGGTTGGTTTTCTTGATGAGACGGTTGACGTTAGCGTAGACGAAGTTGATACCTGGACAAGTACCCCAGTGCCCTAGCAGTCTGGGTTTGATGTCGCTATGTTCTAGCGGACGCTTGTGCAGTACGTTCTGCTTTAGATAGATTTGCGAGGTGGCCAGGAAGTTGGTCGCTCTTACAAATTTCTTTAGTGCGGTGATCTCTTGCTGTTGTGACATAAATAACCCCATTTATAGTAAGCAATAAGTTAATCAAAGCTCATGTGAGGCACTATATTTGTAATTTTATTACAAAAATGTGTTCAATATCTTATTTTTGAAAAGTCGTTAAATTTACTGATTGTTAAATTTTTGGTGGTAAACACCATGTTAGTTACGTTAATACAGTAGCTTATTTGTCTCTGATTGCGTGATGCCAATGTCATGTAAATGGGTAAGTGTGATCTGTATCACGTGGTGCTTTTTTGATGGTATGCTATTTTGGCGTGTCGAATTCGGCAGGCATGTTGTTTTGGCATCATGAAAGGATAATTCGAAAAGAAAATCCTGCCGAAATTATTCGATCAAATTGGGAAGGAAATTTAACAAAGATGGCGGCTTGTTTGGCTATGCCGCCATAAACGTCCTAAGGGTGATAGAAGTTCTATGTTTGAATCTGTATTAAATTTAGTCGATTCGACTATCAACGCGGTAAACGGCATGCTGTGGGGCAGCGTGTTGATTTACGTGCTGGTCGCTGCGGGCGTGTTATTTACATTGAGATTGGGCTTTATCCAATTACGTATGTTTGGTCATGGCAGCAAGCTTGTGCTGCAAGGACGGGAAAAGACCAATGGCATTTCCTCGTTCCAGGTGTTTTGTACCTCTATGGCGGCGCGTGTGGGAACGGGCAACATGGCGGGGGTTGCGGTGGCGATCACTGTCGGTGGTGCCGGCGCCGTGTTCTGGATGTGGCTCATCGCCCTGCTTGGGATGGCGACCGCCTTTATCGAGTCGACCCTGGCTCAGGTCTATAAGGTAAAAGACAGCGACGGTCAGTATCGCGGTGGCCCGGCCTATTATATGGAGCAGGGCTTGGGCAAGCGCTGGATGGGCTCGCTGTTCTCGATATTGCTGATCATCGCCTTCGGTTTTGCGTTCAACGCCGCCCAGGCCAACACCATGACTGATGCACTCAACAATGCCTTTGGTTTCGATAAGACTATGGTGGGTCTGGTGATCGTCGCAGTTGCGGCCTATATCATCAGCGGTGGTCTGAAGAAAGTGGCTAAGGCTTCTGAGCTTATCGTGCCTGTGATGGCGGTGGCTTATCTGGCTATCGCCTTGGTTGTGCTGGTGATGAACCTAGATCAGGTGCCAGCGGCGTTGGCCTACATAGTGAAGAGCGCCTTCGGTTGGGAAGAGGCCGCCGGTGGTGCCATGGGTGCCATGATGGCGGGGATCGCCAGGGGACTCTTTTCTAACGAAGCGGGTATGGGCAGTGCGGCCAATATCGCGGCGTCAGCATCACCAAACCCTAACCACCCTGCCTCTCAGGGCTTCGTGCAGATGATCGGCGTATTCGTCGACACCATAGTCATCTGTAGCGCGACAGCCGCCATCATTTTGCTGTCTGGCGTCCTTGATGCGCCGGGCGAGCAGAAGGGGATCGGTCTGCTGCAGTTGGCGCTCACCAACGAGGTGGGTGGATGGGCAGCCTATTTTGTTGCCTTTGCCATCATACTCTTCTGTTTCTCTTCTATCATAGCTAACTACAGCTATGCGGAGAGCAACATCCTGTTCCTGAGCAAGAGTAAGAAGGTATTGTATACCTTCCGCGCCTTGGTGTTGGCCATGGTCATGGCGGGGTCGGTTGCCTCGTTGCAGCTGGTGTGGAATTTCGCCGATGTCTCCATGGGTATGATGGCGCTGGTGAATATTGCCGCCATCGTCATGCTTTCTAAGGTGGCCTTTGCGGTGATCAAAGATTATGAGCTGCAGCTAAAGGCGGGCAAGGTGCCAACCTTCGATGCGGCGCATTTCCCCGAGCTTAATGGTCTGGATGAGAAGATCTGGAAGGGCAAGCCGAGTGCGGGGGTACTGGCTAAAGAGGAAGATGAGTCGGTTGCCGTCCCAGAGGTATAGGGATATTGGGTTAATCGCGGCTTTCTATTAGTTCTATCTAGAAAACCACGTCCTTTGGGCGTGGTTTTTTATTGTCTGCGTCAGTATGATAGTCACCTCGCTTAATGTTAGAAATAAAGGATAATTTATGCTGATCTTAGTCTCTCCGGCTAAAACCCTGGATTATGAAACGCCAGCAAGTACCCAAACCTTTACAATGCCTGCACTGCTGGAACACAGTGAAGAGCTGATCAAGGTGTGTCGAGAGCTAACACCAGCAGATATTGCGTCTTTGATGAAGGTTAGCGACAAGATTGCCGGCCTCAATGCCGCGCGCTTCGCCCAGTGGAACAGAGACTTTAACTTGGATAATGCGAAGCAGGCGCTGTTTGCCTTTCGCGGCGATGTCTATACGGGGCTGGATGCCGATAGCCTGTCTGAGGCGAGCCTTGAACGCGCGCAGCAGCATCTGCGCATCTTATCCGGACTCTACGGCTTACTGCGCCCCCTAGATCTGATGCAGGCTTATCGATTGGAGATGGGCACTAAGCTGGCTAACGGCCGAGGAGCTAATCTGTATCAGTTTTGGGGCGATATTGTTACCCAGGAAGTTAATAAGGCGCTGGCCGAGCAGGGGGATGATATTCTGGTGAATCTGGCGTCGAATGAATATTTCAAGGCGGTGAAGCCAAAGCAGATCAAGGGACAGGTGATCACGCCAGTCTTTAAGGATAAGAAGAATGGCCAGTATAAGGTGATTAGCTTCTTCGCCAAGAAGGCCCGCGGCATGATGGTGCGTTATATGCTGGATAATCAGGTGAGTCGCTATGATGAGCTGATCAAGTTCGACACCGCCGGTTATTACTACAGCGAGGCAGACTCGAGCGTCAACGAGCCGGTATTTCTAAGAGAAGAGCAGGCTTAATGTCAGGTAAGAATTGAATCGAAGCGAAACTCTACTCTCAAGCTAAGCCAGTTAATGGCTCAGCAAGCGTGACAAAAAAAGCAGCTATAGGCTGCTTTTTTTGTCTGTCGCCGGCGTAAAGGTGCTGGCGGCCGCTGATTCTTACAATTTATTTTGCCTTGGGGGTAAGTGGCCTTAGCTCAATTTCAGACTGGGCCATTAGGTAAGCAAACTGGGCATAGGCGGCGGCATTTTGCGCCAAAGCCTTGGGATCGATTTTATCCAAGGTATCGTTTGGCGTGTGGTGATAGTCGAAATAGTCGCTGCCATCTTGTCTCAGTGATGCAACCGGGACTCCGTAGCCGGGCAACATGGAGACATCGGGGCCGCCAGAGGCCTTGTTGTTGCCGGGGGCGACGCCGTTATCCTGCATTGAGCTTGTATGGGCCTGTACGGCGCCGAAGGCCTTGTCGGCGACGTTAAAGTTGATTTGATAGATACGTCCTGCACCAAAGTCGGATTCGGCGGCTATATAGTGCTTGGCCAGTTCCGCTTGATGCTCTTTTGCGTAGCTCTTGCCGCCAATTAACCCTAGCTCTTCGGCGGCGTAGAGGACGACACGTACCGTGCGAGCAGGTTTTGTGGGTAATTGAGCAATATAGTGGCCTGCGGCGGTGACAATGGCTACACCTGCGCCGTCGTCGATGGCACCCGTGCCTTCGTCCCAAGAATCCAGATGGGCACCGATGAGCACTATCTCGTCGGGCTTGCTACTGCCGGTAACCTCGGCAATCACGTTGTAGGATGTGGCGTAGCCTAGGTTCTTGGGGCTCATCTCTAGGTGCATCACGACATTGGGATCGCGCTTTAGCATCAGTGTGATCAAGTCTGCATCTGGGTTGGACATGGCCGCTGCTGGGATCTTATCTACGCCTTCCTTATAGCGCATCATGCCGGTATGAGCCATTCTGTCATGGTCTGTGCCGATAGAGCGGATCACTATGGCTAGCGCGCCTTTCTCTGCCGCCGCAATCGCGCCGCGCGAGCGTCCGCCCACCGTCATGCCATAGCCTTTGCCTGTCTTGAACCTTGGGGTGATGTGATCGATAAAGACGATTTTTCCTGTGACCTGGCTTGGATCGGCTTGTTTAAGGGCATCCAGGGTCTCGAAACGGACGATTGGCGCGCTGATGCCGTCTTCTGGCGTGCCGATACTGCCACCAAGGGCGGTGATCACCAGCGGCTGTGCATAGGGAGAGACAATATTGGCTTTGGCCTCGCCTCGCTGCCATACGGGCACTTGTACCGCTTCCTTATAGACTTTGTCGAACCCAAGTGAGGCGAGTTTTTTCTCTGCCCACTGAACGGCGATCAGATCTTTCTCGCTGCCCGCGAGTCTTGGGCCTACCTCGACAGTTAGTGATTCGACAATATCGAATGCCAGGCTGGATGCGAGCGCCTCTTGCTGAAGCTTTTGGCTAACACTTTGATTTGCGTCTGTTGCTAACGCGTTTTGGCATGCTAATAACCCGGTAAAAAAGAGCGTGGAAAGGAGGGTGATAGGGGAGCTTTTCATGAGTTTCCTTTATTTTTATTACGTATGTCCCATTTTTGAAAACAATCTAGCAAAAAGTGTGCTTCATGTCCCGACTATATCTTTAAGTCAACGCTATATTAGTGCCGGGGTTTGTTTTAGGAGAAATTGCTCGTAATGAATATAGAATTGATGCAGCAACGAGCGGATAATGCTGTTGTATTGCTAAAGGCTTTAGCAAATGAACGCCGGCTGTTCATCTTATGCTACTTGTTGAGCGAAGGTGAGATGTGCGTCGGTGAGATGAATAAAAAGCTGGGGCTTAGCCAATCTGCGCTGTCGCAACACTTAGCATGGCTTCGTAAAGACAATTTGGTCGAAACGCGAAAAGAAGCGCAAACGGTATTTTATTCGCTAAAAAGCAAGGAAGTATCTGAAATTATTAAGTTACTTAACACTATCTATTGCCATTAAACGGCTTGAGAATAGCGCAGATAGAAAGCTGATGGGCTGTAGGCCATCAGCTTTTTTGTTTTTTAGCTTAGGCCTATGCCTGTAATACCGAGAGGAAGTTGACCTAGTACTCGGGCGACAGGTACAAAAAAACCGGCCTGAGCCGGTTTTTTTATATCGCTAAAAGATTAAGCAGCCAGTGCTTTGATCTTAGCGTTTAGACGAGCCTTATGACGGGCAGCTTTATTCTTGTGAATAAGACCTTTAGTCGCCATACGGTCAACAATTGGTTGTGCAGCATTGAATGCTTCAGTTGCCGCTTTGTGATCGCCAGTGTTGATCGCAGCGATAACTTTCTTAACGTAAGAACGTAGCATAGAACGACGGCTAGCGTTGTGCTGACGACGTTTTTCAGATTGAAGCGCGCGCTTCTTTGCAGACTTGCTATTAGCCAAGGTGCAACTCCTAAAAGGGTTAGATATTTTTAAAGGTCGAGGAATATGCCTTTTTTTCGTCAGTTTGTCAATGACAATGATCGGATCTTTATCTTAAAGATAAATTAATCAGAGCAGACTTGGCCTTCTTCAACCTAACTCGTGTAATATGGGGCGCAATTCTAGCAGTATTTGCTGCTTGGTGACAGGGGGTAAGTCGACTTTTTAACTTGCTCGATACACCTGTGATGCTCGTTTCAGGGGGAGCTTTGAGCAAGAAACTTTTTAAGTCAGGCATGATCGTGAGTGCTATGACGCTGATTTCTCGTGTTTTAGGTTTAGTGCGAGACGTGGTTATCGCCAATTTGATGGGAGCAGGGAGTAGCGCCGACGTCTTCTTTTTTGCCAATAAGATCCCAAATTTTTTACGCCGATTATTTGCCGAAGGCGCCTTCGCCCAGGCCTTTGTGCCGGTATTGACCGAATATCAAGAGAAACATGACGACCTGGCGGTGAGAGAGCTGCTGGCAAAGGTGGCCGGCACACTCGGTCTCGTGGTGACTCTGGTAACCTTGGTCGGTGTTATTGCCTCGCCACTATTAACGGCCCTGTTTGGCGGCGGCTGGTTTTTGGCTTGGTTAAACGATGAGCCCAATGGCCAGAAGTTTGAGCTGGCCTCATTGATGTTGAAGATAACCTTTCCCTATCTTTGGTTTATTACCTTTACCGCCTTGGCGGGCTCGATACTCAATACCCGAGGCCGTTTCGCGGTGTCAGCCTTTACGCCTGTGTTTTTGAATGTCGCCATCATCAGCACCGCACTGTTTTTGGCGCCCAAGCTAGCGCAGCCGGAAATCGGTTTGGCCTGGGGCGTCTTTGCTGGTGGCGTTATCCAGTTCCTATTCCAAATTCCCTTCTTGCTCAGAGAAAGGGCTTTGGTTAAGCCATCCTGGGGTTGGCATCATCCGGGGGTTGTTAAGATTCGCAGCCTGATGTTGCCTGCGCTGTTTGGCGTTTCTGTGTCGCAGATAAATTTGCTGCTCGATACCTTTATCGCCAGTTTCTTGGTGACGGGATCCATTAGCTGGCTCTATTACTCAGATCGCCTGCTGGAGTTTCCCCTGGGCCTGTTTGGCATCGCCATTGCCACCGTTATCTTGCCGGCCCTGTCGAAGAAACATGTCAACGCAGAAGGTGACGGGTTTGCCAAGACGATGGATTGGGGGATCAAGGCGATTCTGCTGATGGGGGTTCCGGCCATGTGTGGGCTGATCGTGTTGGCCAAGCCGATGTTGATGGTGCTGTTTATGCGAGGTGCCTTCACGATAGATGATGTCGATATGGCCTCCTACAGTTTGATGGCTTATGGTTCGGGGCTGCTGAGTTTCATGCTGATCAAGGTGTTGGCCCCAGGATATTATTCTCGTCAGGATACCAAGACGCCGGTGCGCTACGGTATCGTCGCCATGGTCAGTAACATGGTGTTCAACCTGATTTTTGTGTTTCCTTTCGGCTATGTGGGGTTGGCGATAGCGACCTCGCTGTCGGCGCTGCTCAATGCCAGCCTGCTTTATCGCGGCCTACATCGTGCTGGCGTTTACCAAATCTCAAGGCAAACTCTTGTGTTTATGGGGAAAACCTTGGTAGCTGCCGCGCTGATGATCGCCGTGCTCTATCAGCTATTACCTAGTATGGATATCTGGCTGAAACTCTCTTTTGTGGGCAGGGCAACTCAGCTTGCATATTTGATTGGTGCGGGGGCTGTGGTCTATCTGCTGGCTATGTTATTGTTAGGAATTCGCCCTTGGAGGATGAAAGCTGGCTTTTGATTGCTGATAATCATCTTGAGCTGGTATATAATCCGCGAACTTATGCTTGCTAGTTATTGAATGTAATGGAACTGATCCGCGGTATACATAATATTTTACCCCGACACCAGGGCTGCGTGCTGACTATTGGTAACTTTGATGGCGTGCATCGTGGGCATGCCGAAGTCATTGCTGCACTTGTAAAAAAAGCCAAGCAACATGGGGTTCCTGCGACACTCATGACATTCGAGCCTCAGCCGCAAGAGCTATTTAAGGGCGATAATGCCCCGGCCAGGCTGAGTCTGCTGCGCGATAAGATTGTCTTGCTCGATGAGCTGGGCATCGATCGCTTGCTTTGCGTCAATTTTAATCAGAAGTTTGCCGCCATGCCCGCCGAAGCCTTTATCGAGGATCTCCTGGTGACACAGCTGGGGGTGAAATATCTGGTGGTCGGCGATGACTTCTGTTTTGGCAAGCAGCGCCGCGGTAATTTTGAGATGCTAAAGGCCGCCGGTGAAAAATATGGTTTCGCCGTGGTCAATACCCACAGCTTTATCTTGGGGGATAAGCGGGTGAGTTCCACCGAGATTCGGGGGCTGCTCGCCAAAGGCAATCTAGAGCAGGCAAGACGTCTGCTGGGCCACCCCTATGCGCTGAGCGGCAAAGTTGCCCACGGCGAGAAAATAGGCCGCACCATAGGTTTTCCCACTGCCAACATCGCCTTGAAACGTAAGGTGTCTCCGGTACGGGGCGTCTTTGCCGTCAGGCTATTTTGGGATGGCAGTGACATCTATGAAGGGGTGGCCAACGTGGGCTTTAGGCCTACGGTCAATGGACAAAATTGTCAGTTAGAAGTCCATCTGTTTGATTTTGATGGAGACCTCTATGGTCGCACCGTCGAAGTCGAACTGGTGGCAAAGATTAGGGATGAACAGCCATTTAAGTCATTAGATGCGCTGAAGCTACAAATTAAAGATGATGCTGACAGGGCCAAGGCCCTGCTTGGCTGCGATGCAGGCTGAGAGCGATCAGCTAAATTAACGGTATAGGATCAATGAGCGACTATAAATCTACTTTAAACTTGCCGGAAACTGAGTTTCCGATGCGTGGTAATCTGGCGAAACGCGAGCCAGAGATGTTGAAATCTTGGACAGAAAAGAAGCTGTACCAAAAGATTCGTGAAAGCCGCACAGGTGCCAAGCCATTCATTCTGCACGATGGCCCACCGTACGCTAACGGTAGTATTCATATTGGTCACTCAGTAAATAAGATCCTTAAAGACATTATTATCAAGTCGAAGACCCTGTCGGGTTTCGATGCACCTTATATTCCTGGTTGGGATTGTCACGGTCTGCCTATCGAGCTTAAGGTCGAGCAGAAAGTGGGTAAGCCTGGCCAGAAGGTGTCTGCGGCCGAGTTTCGTCAAAAGTGTCGTGAGTACGCTAGCGCCCAGGTAGATGGTCAGCGTGAAGACTTTATCCGTCTTGGCGTGTTGGGCGACTGGCAGAATCCTTATCTCACCATGAACTTCGACACCGAGGCCAACATAGTTCGCTCTTTGGCTAAGGTTATCGATAACGGCCACCTGCACAAAGGTGTTAAGCCGGTGCATTGGTGTACCGATTGTGGCTCGGCCCTGGCTGAAGCCGAGGTGGAGTATGAAGATAAGACCTCGCCAGCAGTAGATGTCGCCTTCCTAGCCGTCGACAAAGCGGCTGTGCTGGCTAAGTTTGGTGTAGAGCAGTGTGAAGCCGATGTCGCGACCGTTATCTGGACCACGACCCCTTGGACACTGCCTGCTAACCGTGGCCTATCTATGGCCGACGATATCGATTACGATCTGGTTGAGTACACTAAAGAAGGTAACAAGCGCGCGATCATCGTGGCGCAGGAACTTGTAGAGTCTTGCGTTGAGCGTTATGGCGCCGAGTCACACCGCGTGCTGGGTACGGTGAAAGGGCAGGCCCTTGAACTGCTGCGCTTTAAGCATCCTTTCTATGATTTCGATGTACCTGTCATTATAGGTGACCATGTCACGGTTGACTCTGGTACGGGTGTGGTTCACACGGCGCCTGGCCATGGTCAGGACGACTTTGTGATTGGTCAAAAATATGGCCTGGAAGTGGCAAATCCTGTTGGAGACAACGGCGTCTATAAGCCAGATACCGAGTTCTTTGCCGGTCAACACGTGTTTAAGGCCAACGACAACGTAGTTGCACTGCTTGAAGAGAAGGGCGCACTGCTGAATCATGTGGCCTATCGTCACAGCTACCCACACTGCTGGCGCCATAAGACACCTATCATCTTCCGTGCGACGCCACAGTGGTTCATCTCCATGGATCAAAAAGGGCTTCGTAGCCAATCTCTAAGTGAAATTGAGAAGACCCAATGGATCCCTGACTGGGGTCAGAGCCGAATCGAAAGGATGGTAGAGAACCGTCCTGATTGGTGTATCTCTCGCCAGCGGACCTGGGGCGTGCCTATTACCCTGTTTGTGCACCGTGATACCGAAGAGTTGCATCCTGATAGCGTCGCTCTGATGGAGCGTGTTGCCCACAGAATCGAGCAAGAAGGTATTCAGGCTTGGTGGGATCTCGATGCTGCCGAGCTGTTGGGTGAAGAGGCTGACCAATATCGTAAGGTCACAGACACCTTAGATGTGTGGTATGACTCAGGCTCAACCTTCTCGTCGGTGGTTGCCGCACGTCCCGAGTACAACGGTCATCCTGTCGACCTTTACCTCGAAGGTAGCGATCAGCACCGTGGCTGGTTCATGTCGTCACTGATGATCTCTACCGCCATGAGTGGTAAGGCGCCATACAAGCAGGTGCTGACTCACGGTTTTACCGTAGATGGCCAGGGCCGTAAGATGTCTAAGTCTATCGGTAACGTGATTGCACCGCTGCAAGTCACCAACAAGCTTGGCGCAGACATTCTACGTCTTTGGGTGGCGGCGACCGATTACAGTGGTGAGATGACGGTATCTGACGAGATCCTCAAGCGTAGCGCCGATGCCTATCGTCGTATCCGTAATACTGCTCGCTTCCTGCTGGCTAACCTGAATGGGTTTGACCCGGTTAAAGATACCGTTGCCGTCGAAGATATGGTGGCGTTAGATCGCTGGGTGGTGCGTCGTGCTGCGGCCTTGCAAACCGAGATCCTGGAAGCTTACGAGCAATACAACTTCCATTTGGTGACTCAGAAACTGATGCAGTTCTGCTCTGTCGAGCTTGGCAGCTTCTATCTGGATATCATCAAAGACAGACAATATACGGCTAAACGTGACAGTCTGGCGCGTCGCAGCTGTCAGAGCGCGCTGTTCCTGATCGCCGAAGCCATGGTGCGCTGGATTGCGCCTATTTTGAGCTTCACCGCCGATGAAGTATGGCAATCGCTACCGGGTGAGCGTGAAGAGTTTGTCTTTACTCAGACCTGGTTCGAAGGCCTAGCCTCTGTGACGCTCGACAGCGACCTGAGCGATGATTACTGGGCAAACCTTATCACGGTTCGTGATGAGGTGAACAAGGCCATCGAGCAGGCACGCCGCGAGCAGCGTGTAGGTGGTTCCTTAGAAGCCGAAGTGACTCTCTACGCCGATGAGGCGCTCACCGAGTCTTTGGTGCTGCTTGGCGATGAACTGCGTTTCGTTCTGCTGACCTCTAATACTCAGATTGCACCACTGGCTAGTGCCGGTGCCGATGCAGTTGAAACTGAGCTGGCCGGGTTGAAGCTATTAGTGGCTAAGACAGAAGCGGCCAAGTGCGATCGCTGCTGGCATCACAGAGAAGATGTGGGTCAGGTCGAAGCGCATCCACTGCTGTGTACCCGCTGTGTGACCAACATCGAAGGTGATGGCGAACAGCGTCAGTTCGCATAAGGGAGTCGAATGCCATCTAGCTGGAAAGAGAGTGGCTTACGTTGGTATTGGGTAGTTGTATTGGTGTTTATTGCCGATCAACTATCCAAACAATGGGTATTAGCCAATTTTGACCTGAGAGAGTCAATTAACCTGCTGCCATTTTTTAATTTCACCTATGTGAGAAATTATGGTGCGGCCTTTAGCTTCTTAAGTGATGCCGGAGGGTGGCAGCGTTGGCTGTTTACCCTAGTTGCCGTCGGTTTTAGTACCTTGCTTACCGTCTGGTTACGTAAGCAATCCAAAGGGATGTGGAGATTGAATCTGGCCTATACCTTAGTGATAGGTGGAGCGCTGGGGAACTTAATCGACAGATTGCAGCATGGCTTTGTGGTCGATTTTCTCGATTTTTATTGGAAGACGAGCCACTTCCCCGCCTTTAACATTGCCGATTCGGCGATCTGTGTTGGCGCAGGGCTCATCATCTTAGATTCGTTTATTTCGGAGCGTAAGCCAAACGGCGAAGACGTTGCAAAGGGGTAAGTCGTGACTGTTACTCGTTCATTATTGTGCCATATGAATATCGTGCTGGAGGATGGTTCGACCGCCGATAGCACTAAAGCCTCTGGAAAACCTGCTAAGTTAAACATTGGCGACCAGAGCCTGAGCCCTGCGTTTGAGGCCGAGATCACGGGTCTGAAGCAAGGGGATAAGCATAGCTTTACCCTGGCCGCCGCCGATGCTTTTGGTGAGTCAAATCCAGATGCCATTCATCATATGGACAGAAGTAAGTTTCCTGCCGATATGACGCTCGAAACCGGGGTTATCGTGAGTTTCGCCGGTCCTGGTGGCAGCGAGATCCCTGGTATAGTGCGTGAGGTGATTGGCGACTCGGTAACCGTCGATCTTAATCATCCGTTGGCGGGGCGCTCGGTGACATTCGAACTGGAAGTGGTTCAGGAGCTTTAATCATGACACAACCTCCTCAAGGCTTGCAGATCAAACTGGCTAATCCGCGTGGATTTTGCGCCGGTGTCGACAGGGCCATCAGCATAGTCGAAAGAGCGCTCGAGCTGTTTTCGCCGCCTATTTATGTGCGCCATGAAGTGGTACATAACAGATATGTGGTGGAGAATTTGAAAGACAGGGGCGCCGTGTTTGTCGACGAACTAGATCAAGTGCCAGACGACAGCATAGTGATCTTCAGTGCTCACGGCGTATCTCAGGCGGTTCGCGCCGAGGCGAAAAAGCGTGGTTTGAGAGTATTCGATGCGACATGCCCCTTGGTGACTAAGGTACACCTTCAGGTGACTAGGGCCAGCCGTAAGGGAATTGAGTGCATCCTTATCGGTCATGCGGGCCATCCTGAGGTTGAGGGAACCATGGGACAATACGATAACCCTGAAGGGGGCGTGTTGTTGGTGGAGTCCCCCGCCGATGTTGAGGCCTTAGTGGTTAAAGATCCAGATAACCTCTGCTTTGTCACACAGACCACCTTGTCTATGGATGATACCGCAGATGTGATAGCAGCCCTGCAAAAGCGTTTCCCTTCAATCCAAGGGCCGCGTAAGGACGATATCTGCTATGCCACCCAAAACCGACAAGATGCGGTGCGTAATGTTGCCGATGATGTTGACCTCTTTATTGTTGTGGGCTCTAAGAACAGCTCAAATTCGAACCGTTTGATGGAACTTGCCATCAAGAAGGGCACTCAGTCTTATCTAGTCGATAATGCTGATGACATAAAATTAGAGTGGTTTAACAATATCTCTAAGGTCGCCGTAACTGCTGGCGCGTCTGCGCCAGAGGTCCTCGTTCAGCAGGTAATCGATGCAATAGCCAAGCTGGCCCCGAGTATCATTACAGAGGTCGAAGGGCGTAAAGAAGATACTGTGTTTGCCGTACCGGCGGAATTGCGATAGGTATCTTGCTGTTTTGATAAGAAAAGGAGGCTTAGCCTCCTTTTTTATTGTCTAAAAATCACACTCGGCATATTGAAATTTATTTTTAGACCTAATATTACTAGCGAGTAACATTCGACTAATCTATGATTAACTAGTATAGTTTAAAGTTATGCTAACTTTCAGATTTTAAAAGACTAAACGGCTGGAGCGACTGTCAAAAGTATGGCTAATATCGGAGATTTGACATCATGGTAAAACGTGGGAAAGGGTTTTCCCTGATAGAGGTGATGGTATCGCTCGTCATTCTTGTTATTGGCCTGATCGGCATATTTAATCTGCACGTTGTTTCCAAGCGCGGCAGCTTCGAGTCTTTTCAGCAGACCCAAGCTTCATACTACGCCAACGATATTATCAATCGGATGAGGTTAAATCCTACCCAGTTAGCAAACTATGCAGGCACCTTCAGTGGAACACCAAGCTCGGTAAGTAAGCAATGCCAGGGGACAGCACTCTGTTCCTCTTCGGAGATGGCTGCTTGGGATCTATATGAGTGGCAAATATTATTCAATGGTACCGCTGAGCAGGTAGGTAGTCAGAATGTTGGAGGGCTCGATACCCCAACAGCCTGCGTTGTGGTAAGTGGTAATAACGTAACAGTTAGCGTGGCCTGGAAGGGAATTCGTGAAACATCAATTGAGTCGACTTCCTCTAGTTGTGGTTCTAGCACAACCAATCGGCGTTTATTTACAGTGCAGACGGTGATTATTTAGATGAAAACGACAACGCGCTATTTAACAAAATCACAACATGGTATGTCATTGGTCGAGCTGATGGTGGCGATGGTTATCGCACTGTTTTTGACCGCAGGTGTATTTACCATGTTCAGCATGTCCTCATCGAATGTCACCACAACCAGCCAGTTTAATCAGTTGCAGGAAAATGGCCGTATTGCGCTGGCGATAATGGAACGTGATATCTCACAATTGGGTTTTATGGGAGATATGACGGGGACGGATTTTGTTCGAGGAGTTAATACTACAGTCGACGCAGAGATTTCTGGAACTGATTGCGTGGGAGCTGGATTAAACAATGCTTCGCTGCCTGCAGATCAACCTGCGCATTTTAGACGCTTATGGGGATATGAAAGTGGTGTCAGTGGAAGCTCATTAACCTGTCTTGCATCGTCAAATGTGAAACCTGGTACCGATGTTTTGCAGATTAAGCGTTTTATTGGCCCTAGTGTTCCTGCGGGCAATAGCAGTAACTATTTTGTTTCGGCTACATCTAGTCAGGCGATCTTCTTTAATAATGGTGCCCCATCTACTGGGTTGACCAATGCCAGGATCTGGCAGTACCTGCATCACGTGTACTTTATTGCAAATGATAGCAATGGCATCCCCAGCTTAAGGCGGAAAACCCTCAATAGCTCTGGCATGGGAAATGATGAACAGCTTGTCGAAGGCATCGAGAATATGCGCTTTCTCTATGGATTTGATAATGATGGTGATAGTACGCCAGACCGATATATTCCTGAGAATGAAGTGAGTTCTTTGATGTGGGATAACGAATCCTTTCAGCGATTAGTCGCGATTAAGGTCTATGTACTCGTTAGATCGATTAAAGCAGATCCAACCTATAAAAATGAAACAACTTATATTCTCGGTGACAAATACAGCGGCCTACCTACACCTAGCGGCTTTAAATTTCTTGAAGTCCCGAAGGATAATTATCGTCGCAAGGTGTTGTCGACAACCATAGTTCTTGAAAACCCGGTGCTGATTCGGAGTTAAGGGCAGATATGAAAAAAATGACGCAAGGTTTAACAAGACAAAAAGGCGTAGTGCTGTTTTTCTCATTAATAATTTTAATTGTGATGACTGTGATTGGCGTTGCACTTGCAGTTAATTCAACACAATCCTTAAGGATGGCTGGTGCTGGTGCCGAACGGATTGAAGCCAAAGCGATTGCCAACGGAGCACTTGATGCTGTGATTAACAAACATAAAGGTGCGGGATTGGCTAATATGAGTGTCGAGACGTTAGGCGATGAGTTAGGGCAAAAGCAGACACTTATCCCTATGCCAAAAGATGGGACGATTCAAGACGTAAGTTGTCAGCGAAGTAGTAAAGCCAGTGGTGCCAATTTGATCAGTTGTCGTCGACTCGAGGTACAAAGTGATGTTGCTTTCGGTCGCGATAACCTAGGGCTGTTAAGAGTTGTTGCCGGAATTGAACAAGAAGTTCTGAGTGGGGGTTAACCATGTTTGCTAAACGTTTATTGTGTTCAGGTTTGTTTGCCTTAGTTGGAGCCTCTGCAATTTCTCATGCTGATGATACTGAACTTTATTTAGTTGATACTAGTTCTAAATCGGATCGCATACCTAAGGTGCTTATCGTGTTCGATAACTCTTATAGTATGAGCACTATTGAAGAAAATACATCGGGTGCATATTCGCCAGATTGGGCTCCTGATGGGTTTGATTATTCGGGTTTTATTAATGAGAAGGCGATATATTGGAACCGTGGAGGGATAGATAATACAAATTCGGCGGCAACGCCTCTAAAGCCCAATGAGTCTCGCCGATTTAATGTGGCCAGTAATGGTTGTGCAGAAAGTTGGAAAATTTTAGAGGAAAAAGGTCGTTATACGGGGTATATCAGAGAGTTTAGAAAGAAAAGTTGGGAAGAAGTAGCTGATAACAATGGTTTAAACGATAACAAATTTGACTGTCTGGCTGATATTCGAAAAGAGAATAAGCTAAATGCGACCGGGGAGAAAGACGGATTTCCGGTTGATAAAGCATCAATGTACTCTAGTAATGTTGCCGATTCCAATGCGACTAAATTCGGTGAGGGACAGCCTATCACGCTTTATACTTCTGATTACCTAATTTGGTATCAATGGGTAACAGGGCAAGTTGTAAATGGTACGCCGCCTCCAACAAATGTTGATACTCGTTTAAATACTGCCAAAAATGCATTGAAGTCCGCTTTGGAGACCTTAGGGGCGGATATTGAAGTTGGATTGGCTGTATTTAACCTAAATTCACATGCTTTGTCCGAAAATGATCCAAATAATGATGCTGATTTTGTCGATGAAGGTATGCGAGATGGAGGGCGTATAGTTTCAGGCATTACGCAAATGACAGACGCTAACCAGAGTGCTTTATTTACACTAATTGATGGTATGCCGGCGGAAACAAACACCCCTTTATGTGAAACACTGTTTGAAGCACATCAGTATCTATCTGGTGGTACAGTTGTTTTTGGCGATAAAGATTCGAATACTGGAAATAAAGCGATACCCTCCAATTATGTTTCATCCCCCCTTAGAGATCCTTTAGTGGAGTCTAACGGTTCTTATATTTCGCCTTTTAAAACTTGTCCAGAAATGGCCTATATAATTTACATGACTGATGGTGAGCCAACGGTTGATCATTTTGCTGATGGTCGTATTAAGGCTTTAACGGATGCCGCAGAGAACAAGACAGCAGATTATTCACCATTCGAATATTTAGATGAGTTTGGTAATAGATCAATCAGTTATTTACCTGCATTAGCTAGCTATATGTATAACAATGATCTCGTAAAGGGAAATCTAGACAGTACTGGTAATGATAATCAGCAGAGTGCGAGGCTGTATACAATAGGCTTCTCTGAAGGGGCGCAGAATGCAGCGCCATTATTATTGGAGGCTGCAAAGCGTGGGGGAAATATTGAAGGTGGTGGTTATTATGAGGCAAACTCAGATTTAGATCTCACCGAGGCGTTTAATAATATTTTAAAAACAATCTTATCTATTGATTCAAGTTATACCTCGCCAAGCATTGCAAGTAATAATTTCGATAAGACCCAGACGTTTAATTCAGCTTATTACGCCATGTTTTTACCATCGAAAGGTCCCCGCTGGGCAGGCAACTTGAAAAAACTAAAAGTGACAGGGGACGGGGTGCTGGTTAAGCCTGGTAAATTATCGCCTGTTGTGGACGATACAGGAAATATTAGTCCGAAAACTTGTACATTTTGGAGTAAATGTGAGAGTGGTCCTGATGGTAATAAAGTAAAACAAGGGGGGGCAATTGAGTCTCTACAAGACAGCTCTACTGGCTTATTAAGTAGACGTATTTTCGTTGGTACCTCTGAAAATCTTTATCAGTCTGAATTGAAAAATCAATCAAATGCATCAGTTGCTCCTCTGTTTGGTTTCGATCCTGCCGATAGTGTTAATGTGAAATCCCATGTTGATTGGATTTATGGTTTAGATGTAGATGATGATGATGGAGACAATAATTTTGCCGAAGGAAGAGCTGATATTATGGGTGATCCTTTGCATTCTAAGCCATTAGCTTTGAATTTTGGTACAAAATCAACGCCAGATGTTCGAATAATTTTGGGGACAAATCAGGGCCTTGTACACATGTTTAGAGACTACGATAAAGGTAGTGATGACTTTGATAGTGGTAAGGTGGAGGAGACTTGGGCATATATACCTCCCGAATTAATGAAAAATATCCCAATATTAAAGGCAAACATTGAGACTGGAGATCATAGTGTTTACGGAATGGATTCATCTCCAGTGGCATACACTAAATTGAAAGCTGATGGTCAGATTGAAACCGCTTGGGTATACATGGGGATGCGTCGTGGAGGAAAATCTTACTACGCATTGGATGTAAGTAATCCTGATAATCCAAAGTTCATGTGGCAAATAAAGGCGGAGGGTGTATTTTGGGAGTTGGGGCAGACTTGGTCTGAACCTGTGGTTACATCTATTCCTATGGCTGATGGTGACACGAAACCTGTATTGATTTTTGGTGGTGGGTTTGATGACGCTTCCGATCTTGGAAATGCGGTTTATATAGTTGATGCCGAATCAGGAACTCTGATTAAGAAGATATCTGCTGTTGGGATGGACAGTATTCCTAATAAAGTGGCCATTTTGGACAGTAATAATGACGGCGTAACAGATAGGATTTATGCATCTGATGTGAGTGCTAATATTTGGCGGATAGATCTACCTACCTCAGCTCAATCCTCTTGGAGCGTTTTTAAGTTCGCAAGCTTGGAAGGTGGCTCACAACGAATGTTTTTCAATGAGCCAGTTGTTGCTCAAACAACTTTTACAAATATCAGTGAGGTTACTGTAGAGGGGGAAACCATCGAGACATCCCAGAGGATTCCCTATGATGCGGTAACCATAGGCTCTGGAAATAGAGCACATCCACTAGATAAACTGACGCAAGATACTTTTTTTGTCTTACAAGATAGAACCGTTGTTACAACTAATTTCAACGAGGTTGCTGCGCCTGATACCATTGAAATAAGTGACTTATATGATGTGACGTCTACACCGCCATCTCCAGATAACAAGGCTGAAAATATTCTATTCGGTACTAAAAATGGATGGTTCTATCATTTTTCTGGAGTCGGTGAAAAGTCTTTAGCTGGTTCGTTAATTTTTGATGGTAAAGTTTATTTTACGTCTTTCATTCCACCCTCTACCTCGGTTGAGAATCTTGAACAAGGTATCTGCGGTGTCTCAGGTAAAGGAAGGTTGTATGTGTTTGATTTGCATAAAGGAGCGCGAACATATAACGAGCTTTATTTTGATTTGGGTGAGCGGGTTCCCGATACGCCACAAATAGTAGTGCCAGCCCCTGAGCAGGAGGGGGATGAATCGAAAGCCTATATTATTGGTATTGGTAAAGGTGAGTGTGAGAACGGAGAATGTAAAGGAACCATAGAATTGGGTTCGGGTTTGGGTGTAAATAAAATTTATTACCATATAGATGAGTAGTGTTTTGATGAAGAAGAGTCAACTAGTAGGTTTTACCTTGATAGAAGTCATGATAACGGTAGCGATTGTCGCGATATTAGCGGCAATTGCCTACCCCTCTTACATAGACTACATCACCAAGAGTGCTCGCTCTGAGGGGGTTGCAGCAGTAATGCGTGTGGCGAATTTACAGGAGCAATATTATTTAGATAATCGTGCTTATGCGACGGATATGACAAAATTAGGCTTAGGTGCAAATCCGTTTGTTACTGAGCATGGTCACTACAGTGTGGCATCTGCTGGTACTAGCTCGTTCACTATTACTGCAATGGCAAAAGGTTCTCAGGCTAGCAGAGATACTACTTGTGGAACCATTACCATGACATCGGCAGGCGTTAAGGGACCTTCAGCGGAGTGTTGGAAATGAATAAGCTAAGTGTAGTTTTATTTGGTGTTGTAGCGGTAATTTCGACTACTTCTGTATTGGCTGCTAAACAGGATTATAAGTGCTTTATCAATAGTACCAAGAAAGGTGAACAGGTTGTTTTTTATCGCTGGGATGATAAGGACGTCAGGCTAAGGGTTGCTAGTTTGCCAGGGAAGCAATTGACCGATAATAAGGGTAAAAAATACTTCATTAAAAGCGTTGAAGAATGTGTTCCTCTGAGTCAGGAATTCTCTGGAGAAAAGGCAAAGCGTTTAGATAAGCAAACATTAAGATAAATGTAAGCGTCCAGTGATCCCACCTAGCGTTTAGCAAACTGCCATGGTAGTAGCTGCTCGATATCGACTTCGGGTTTGCTGAGCTGCTCTAGGCTAACCATGACATACTCGAACACATTGAGGTCGTTAGCCTTGGCCGTTTCAATGATGCTGTAGAGGATAGCACTCGCGTTAGCGCCGGTGGCAGTCTGGCTAAACAACCAGTTTTTTCTGCGTAAGCGTCCGACAAACTGCACCTTCATATTTTAGCTATCAGCCACCATCATTGTTCTTCTGATTTATAGGAGGACAATATGTTTAATAACAGTACCCGGCTTGATGTCACTTTGATATGCGGCATCACTGATATGCGCAAGTCGATAGATGGTTTGAGTAACATTGTTGCTTATAGCTTGCGACAAGAGCCCTGTAATGGGCACTTGTTTGTTTTCTGTAATCGACAGCGCAATAAATTGAAGATTTNTTAATAACAGTACCCGGCTTGATGTCACTTTGATATGCGGCATCACTGATATGCGCAAGTCGATAGATGGTTTGAGTAACATTGTTGCTTATAGCTTGCGACAAGAGCCCTGTAATGGGCACTTGTTTGTTTTCTGTAATCGACAGCGCAATAAATTGAAGATTTTGCAATGGGCCAGTAATGGATTTTGGCTACATTACAAACGACTGGAACAAAACACCTTTAAGTGGCCCGGAATAGAAGATGAACGTAAGCGTCCGGTGATCCCACCTAGCGTTTAGCAGTAAGCGTCCGACAAACTGCACCTTCATATTTTAGCTATCAGCCACCATCATTGTTCTTCTGATTTATAGGAGGACAATATGTTTAATAACAGTACCCGGCTTGATGTCACTTTGATATGCGGCATCACTGATATGCGCAAGTCGATAGATGGTTTGAGTAACATTGTTGCTTATAGCTTGCGACAAGAGCCCTGTAATGGGCACTTGTTTGTTTTCTGTAATCGACAGCGCAATAAATTGAAGATTTTTTAATAACAGTACCCGGCTTGATGTCACTTTGATATGCGGCATCACTGATATGCGCAAGTCGATAGATGGTTTGAGTAACATTGTTGCTTATAGCTTGCGACAAGAGCCCTGTAATGGGCACTTGTTTGTTTTCTGTAATCGACAGCGCAATAAATTGAAGATTTTGCAATGGGCCAGTAATGGATTTTGGCTACATTACAAACGACTGGAACAAAACACCTTTAAGTGGCCCGGAATAGAAGATGAACAACTCAGTCTGCGTATCACACCACAGCAACTCGATTGGTTAATCGCGGGTTTACCACTCACCCAGCCTCATGCACATCCCGYACTCTGTTATCACTATCATGACTTATAACCTGTGATCATAAGCAGGGTTTATTGATCACCAATTAATCTAAATAAACACAAGCGGTTACTGATAAAACCCCCGATAATAGTCACATGGAGTTTAGTCATGAAAATCTCCCGGATGATCCGGAGTTACTGAAGAAAATCATTCTGCAACAGCAGAGTAAACTGCTGCATTTGGAAGAGCAATTTCGCTTAGCTCAACAAAAGCAGTTCGGCAAAAGTGCCGAGGGCCATCCCGGTCAAGGTGAGCTGTTTAATGAAGCCGAAGTAGAAGCTGAAAAACTTGAACCTGATGAAGTTTGTCAAGACGTCGACCTCGCTCGTGAAAAGCCAAAACGACAACCACTGCCCGCCGATTTGCCTCGTGAAGTGGTTACCCATGACATTAGTGCCGCTGATAAAATTTGCGACTGCTGTGGCGGTGATTTACATCAAATGGGTGAAGAAAAAAGCGAGAAACTCGAGTTTATCCCTGCTCGAGTAAAAGTCATTGAACACGTTCGACTTAAATACAGCTGTCGTGCTTGTGACAAGCACAGCACACAAGTGAAAATTCACATTGCTCCCGTGCCGGCCAGCCCCATCCCTAAAGGCATTGCCACGGGGTCTTTACTCAGCCAAATCATCACCAGTAAGTACCAATATGGCTTACCCCTGTATCGTCAGGAGAGCATGTTCCAGCAATATGGTATCGAGTTGAGTCGTAAAACGATGGCCGACTGGATGATGAAATGCAGTGAACTGTTGCAACCGCTAGTTGATAAATTACGTGAAACCTTGCTGCAACAGGCCGTAATCCAAGCAGATGAAACTACACTTAATGTCCTCAANCATCCCTAAAGGCATTGCCACGGGGTCTTTACTCAGCCAAATCATCACCAGTAAGTACCAATATGGCTTACCCCTGTATCGTCAGGAGAGCATGTTCCAGCAATATGGTATCGAGTTGAGTCGTAAAACGATGGCCGACTGGATGATGAAATGCAGTGAACTGTTGCAACCGCTAGTTGATAAATTACGTGAAACCTTGCTGCAACAGGCCGTAATCCAAGCAGATGAAACTACACTTAATGTCCTCAAAGAAGATAAAGCGACCTGCTACATGTGGCTGTACGCCACAGGCACAGATGCTCCTAACACTCATGGCATACCCAATATCGTGCTGTACGACTATCAATCGAGCCGTGCTGGGCAATGTGCGGTTGATTTTTTGGATGGCTTTGACGGCTACCTGCAAGTCGATGGTTATGCGGGTTATGGAAAAACAGAAGCAACGCTAGCGGGTTGTTGGGCGCATGCCCGACGCAAATTTAAAGAGGCAGAAATCGCTCAGCCGAAAGGGAAAACCGGCAAGGCTAACTGGGCACTGAACCAGATTCAAAAACTCTACCGAATCGAAACTCTAAATAAAGGCGCAAGCTCTGAAGTGCGAAGGCAACAACGCCAACTTCACAGTAAACCCTTACTGSATGAGTTGCATCGTTGGTTAGAAAAATCCCAACTGCATGTTCCTCCAAAAAGCAGTTTAGGGAAAGCTATCACCTATAGCTTAAATCAATGGYCCAATCTGAACCGCTATCTTGAAGATGGGCGGGTCAATATTGACAATAATCGCGCCGAGAGAGCGATAAAACCGTTCGTCATTGGGCGGAAGAACTGGCTATTTGCCAATACGGCCAATGGTGCGAACGCGAGTGCCATACTGTACAGTGTGATCGAAACCGCCAAGGCGAATGGGTTGACGCCCTTCGATTACTTGATGTACTGCCTTGAGCAGTTGTCACTTAAG
>NZ_JAKEVJ010000040.1:0-47500 GCF_022398425.1 Shewanella sp. Isolate7
AAATCTTCAATTTATTGCGCTGTCGATTACAGAAAACAAACAAGTGCCCATTACAGGGCTCTTGTCGCAAGCTATAAGCAACAATGTTACTCAAACCATCTATCGACTTGCGCATATCAGTGATGCCGCATATCAAAGTGACATCAAGCCGGGTACTGTTATTAAACATATTGTCCTCCTATAAATCAGAAGAACAATGATGGTGGCTGATAGCTAAAATATGAAGGTGCAGTTTGTCGGACGCTTACGATGAAACCGTATCAAGTAGTCGAGCATCCCTACCGGGCGGGCGTTTGATAACCTTGTACAAAAAAGCCACGGCGGAGACCGTGGCTTTTTTAGCGGTGGCTTCCTAGCCACCTTTGGGATGTTGCTAAACTATGTTAGTAACCTATGAGTTAGGTTAGTTAAGAAGATTTAGTTCTTCTTAGAGTATTTCGCTGCTTCTTCACCCGCTAGGCGACCGAAGGTGATGATGTCAGAGATAGCGTTACCACCCAGACGGTTTGCACCGTGAACGCCACCAGTCACTTCACCGGCACCATATAGACCTGGAATGACCTGCTTCTTAGCATCCATTACCTCAGCCTTGGTATCGATCATCACGCCACCCATGGTGTGGTGAACACCAGGTGTTACTTCGATGGCATAGTAGTTACCTTCGTTTAGTGCACGTGGCAGGTTAGGACGCTCGAAATCAGCATCTTTACCGGCAGTCACGAAGCTGTTGTAGCGTGCAACGGTTTCGGTAAGTGCTTTACCGTCGATACCTTCCATCTTGCCTAGTTTCTCTAGGCTATCTGCGCTTGGTGCTACACCTAAGCCGATATACTTGTCGATCTTCTTCAGAGACTTACGAACTGAGTCGTCGAAGATCAGGTAGGCAGACTTACCAGTTTGCTGCAGGATAGCCGCGGCAGCCTTATCACGAGTGGTGATCTCGTTGACGAAACGCTTACCTTCACGGTTAACTAGGATAGCGCCGTTACCACGAACCGCCTCGGTCACCATCACACCACCTTTAACAGATAGCGTTGGGTGAGCCTGGATGTATTCAAGATCTTTCATCGCTGCGCCAGCGTTAGCCGCGACATCGATACCGTCACCTACCGCACCAGGTTGGTTGGTAGAAACGAAACCTTTCAGCTTAGGATCTAGCTTAGATACACGCTCGTTATTCTTAGCGAAACCACCGGTAGCCAGAATCACTGCATCGGCTTTCACCCAGTAGTAACCCTTGTACATCCCCTTAACCAGGATACCTTTCACCTTGCCGCTGTCGTCTTTTAGGATCTCGATGCCGCGAGTGTTCATGCGGATATCGATGTTGCGCTTAACCGCATTATCGTAAAGCACTTGCACAACGTGCGCACCAACACCAGCACCACCAGTTGGACGGTGTGAACGGTTAACCGATGCACCACCCATACGACCCACGTCATTCAGGTCGGCGCCCATAGCGGTCACCCAGTCAACTGAGCCTTTAGAGTGAGAAGAGAGGATCTCAACCAGTTTAGGATCGTTGATGTTACGGCCACCCTTCATGGTGTCTTTGTACATCAGCTCTGGGCTATCTTCGATCTTCTTGGCTTTTTGCTGATCGGTCCAAGCGGCGTTCATACCACCGGCAGCCAGCTTAGCGTTACCACCGATAACCGGCTCTTTCTCGATCAGAATGACTTTAGCGCCGTTATCGTGGGCCGATACTGCGGCAGAGAAACCTGCGCCGCCTGAACCCACAACCACTACGTCAACGGTATCGCGAGGTGCGCTAGCAAGAGCCGCTTGACGTTCTGCCTTGTCTTTCGCCAGTTCGGCAATAGTAGGCTCGTGACGCTCCCACTTCTTGGCATATGGCATGTTGAAATCGAAGCTATGGCAAGAATCACAGTAGACCATAGACTTTTCGTGGGCGCTGTGACATGAGGTACAGGATACATCGCCAGGGAAGTGAGAATCGTGGGCGTTGTAATGTTCATGCTTAGTGGTTTCAGCCACTTCAGCTAAGGTACCGTGACAAGAAACACACTGCTCGTTCTCATAGGTCAGGCTGTCGTTTGACAACTCACCATCGGGTTGGTGGCAGCTATCACATTCTTGATTTTGGGCGTGGAAGTCAGCCAGGTTATCGGCTGCCATGGCGTTGCCCATGAATCCGGCTGTGCCCATTAATGTGGCTAGACAAACCGCAAGTTTCATCTTTTTCATCTTTGCTCCCCCTTCTAAACTTACAGGCTTAACCCGCTGAATTTAGAAGCACTTACATTATATTTAGATTAAAGTGATTCACACTTAACTTTAGAAGAAAGCCTTAGCAGGTATTGATGAGTACCTAGGGCCTTCACTATCGCTCGATATAAATGATTAACCAGGGATGACAAAGCGGCAAACGGATACCCTAAATAACCCTCAGAAATGACACCTCAATCACATGCCCCGAGATCCCCTATGCAAGTATGCATAATCACAAAGGGGGATATGCAAAAATGCATAACCCACGGAGATCGGGATCACACCAAATGTTAGCTAGATAAGAAATCGCTAATTCGCGTAATACAGCACAGTTTATTGCATCGGAAAAATGTAACATTTCCGCATGAAACGCTTACTTATCTGCCTACTATTTATCAGCTTTCCTGCACTGACACAGGAGAGTATCGTCTTTGGCGTCCACTCGAAGACCGCGCCGCTGGAGTGGCGCAACAACGGTGTTGATCAAGGCTTCAACATAGAGCTGATGCACAGGATCGGCCAGCTGATCGACAGGCGGATCATCATCCGCCGCAAGAGCTTTCAGCAGCTGGTAAAAGATGTGCACAATCCCGGCAGCGACATAGATGTCATCGCCGTCGTCAGCCCGATGAATCTGGATCGCAAGCTCGCCCAATCAGATCCCATCTACGCCACCCATGCCAAGGCCTATACCCTGCAGGGTAAGGCGCTGATCAACAGCTGGACAGATCTGGTGGGTAAACGGGTTGCCATCAAGAAAGGCGCCTTCGTCGACGTCTATCTCTCAGGCTATCCGCAGAAATTTAACCGCGTCGATGTCGACCTGTATGAAACCGGCTTCAAGCAGCTGATCGAGGGCGAGGTGGATGTGGTGATCGCCGAGAGCTTCGTGGCCCGTCGCCTGCTCCCCCTCTACCCTTCGGTGCGCAGCTCCAGCGATGCCCTCATCTACGGTGCCTTCAACTTTGTCTGTAACGGCAAAAAGTCGCAGCTGATGCATGAGATCAACGACGCCCTGCGCCAGCTCAAGCTGTCGGGTGAATATGACCGACTGGTCAACAAGTGGTTTGGTACCGGCCGCGAGAAAGTCGACCTGACCTCGACAGAAAAGCGTATGTTTTCTCTGGCGATCTTGGTCGCCATCGTCTCGGCGAGCGGCATGATCTATACAGGCTTTATCAGTGCCAGCCTGCGCAGGCGCAAGAAGGCGCTGGACGCAGAGCTCATTCAGCGCCGCCGGGTCGAGGCGGAGATCTCCAACATCTCCAAACAGTTCCAGTCTGTGCTGGACGGTATTCCCCACGGGGTCACCATAGTCAACCGCGAGCTACAGCGCCTGTGGAGTAACGACAACAATGTGCACCTGCTGAGCTCGGAAGCCTTTCACTACATAGATAACCAGGCGTTCGACCTCAGGCCCGCCGTGTTACAGGTGCTCACCCAGCAAAAATCACTGATCGCCGATATGATGTATCAGGAGCAGTATTGGCAGCTGCAGATCCACCCCATCGCCAACGATCAGGTGGTGATCCTGCTCGAGGAGAGCACGGAGCAGCATCAATTGCGTCAGGCCAACGAAGAGGCCAGTCGTTTGGCATCCCTTGGGGAGCTTTCTGCCGGCATCGCCCATGAGATCAATAACCCGACAGGGCTCATCCTACACGCCATCTCGCTATTCTCGGCGGCGATGAAAGACCTAAGGCCCGCGGCCAACTACTATCAGCAGCACAACCCCTTCTGGCAGGTAGCTGGCCTGCCTCCCGGACAGGCCATAGATGAGATGGGCGTGAGCTGCGACACCATAGAAGAGGCCGCCAAGCGCATCAGCCGTATCGTCAAAGATCTCAAGCGCTACGCCCTGCCTAACCTCACCCAGGAACATACCCCGGTGTGCCTCAACGAGGTGGTCGAGGTGGCACTGCGTCTCACCGCCAACCAGACCAAGACCCGCCAGATCACTAAGCTGCTGCACCTGCCCAGCCCGAAAATTATGGGCGATGCCCAGCAGCTGCATCAGGTGTTAATCAACCTTCTCCAAAACGCCTGCCATGCCTGTCCGCCCCATGAGGGCAGCATTCAGATCAGCACCCAGATAAACCAGGGGCGCGCCATCATCAATGTCAACGACAATGGCTGCGGCATGGATAGCAATACCCTTAAGCGCATCACAGAGCCCTTCTTCACCACCCGGCGTACCGAGGGCGGCAGCGGCCTGGGCCTGTCGGTCTGCAGCCGTATCATCAAGGAGCATCAGGGGCAGATGCAGATCCACTCGACACCCGGTAAGGGTACCCGTATCCAACTTAGTTTCGCCTTGGTTCAGGAGTAGCAACGACAGATGAAACTTGCACGCAATATCCTATTGGTCGACGACGAGGCCTCCTGGCTACGCACCCTGGCGGTGACCCTCAACCGTCTGGTCCCCGAGGCAGAGATAGATACCTGTGTCGACAGCCGCCAGGTGCTCAACCGCCTAGAGGTAGGCGACTATGCCCTGGTGCTACTCGATCTCACCATGCCATTTCATTCGGGCGAGGAGCTGCTTGGGATGATCCGCGCCGAACACCCCAATACCCGGGTGATCATAGTCACTGGCGTCAACGAGGTGGATACCGCGGTGCGCTGCATCAAGCATGGCGCCTACGACTACTTCATCAAGACAGACAATGTCAGCGATCTGGCCCATACGGTACGCCGCGCGCTCGAGGTGGTAGGACTAGAGCGCAACTATCTGCATATCAAGGAGCGCTTTCTCAGCCGCACCTTAGATAATCCCAAGGCCTTTAATAACATTCTTACCTGCGAGCCTGCGCTGCTGGATCAGTTTCGCTATCTCGAGGCCGTCGCCTTCAGTCCTGAGCCGCTGCTGATCTACGGCGAGAGCGGCACGGGCAAGAGCGAATTCGCCCGCTCCTGTCACCAGCTGTTCAGTCCAGAGCAGCCCTTTGTCAGCCTCAACCTGGCGGGCATCAACAGCGACACCTTCGAGCTCAAGCTCTGTGGCCGCCTGAGCCATAAGCCTAATGGTGAGCTCGATGCGGTGACCGGCTTGCTCCATCAGGCAGGCAGTGGCGTCCTCTACCTGAGCGAGATAGGCGCCCTTCCCCTGAGCGCCCAGATCATCCTGCTGGAGCTTATAGAGAGCAGAAGCTACTCACCCCAGGGCAGCGACAGTCGTTTCCCCATCAAGTGTAAGTTTGTGGTCTCCACCCAGGATGACCTACTTGCCCTGAACAAGGCGGGCGAGTTTCGCAGCGATCTCCTCTACCGCCTGCGTGCCCACAAGATAAAGCTGCCTAGGCTGGCTGAGCGCCCACTGGATATCGCCATGTTGATCAACCACTTCATTGCCGAGGCCGCCGAGGAGATGTCCCTTAGTGCGCCGCAGCAACCCAGGGATCTGGCGCCCAAGCTACTGGACTATGACTTTCCAGGGAACCTCAATGAGCTCAAGGGCATGGTGTTCGATGCCGTCAGTCGCAGCGACGGCGTCACCCTCAACATCTCCCCCTTCATGGAGGCGGTGAAGGAGCATAAGTCACTCACGGCTACGCCTGGAGATCACATCATCTTTCCCAAGTCCCTACCGACGCTGGCCGAGATGAACCAGGCCCTGATCGACGAAGCCATGAGCCGCACGGCCAACAATCAGACGGCGGCGGCGCAGATGCTGGGAATAAGCCAGAGCGCCCTCAGTCGGCGCCTGACCAAGGGACACTGACCCAAGTCGCCTATCGAGAGGTTAGAAGCTACAGCAATTAAAAAAGGGACGCTTAGCGTCCCTTTTTACTCTCAAACGAATAAGTTAAAGGAGCTCCAATGTCTTAGTCGCAAGCAAATTATTATTGAGATCAGATAATTCCACTGTCAGTTTACCCTTGAACAGCTCATCGTCGTCAAACGAGATACGCGTACTCCATGTGTCCTCCTGGCTTCCCCACAAGAAGTTCGTCTGCACTATCTCTTTGCGTCCCTTATCGTCTTCTTTAGTCCACTTGGCAATAAAGGCGACCTTGCTCTGTTGATCCACGCCTTTTTGCGGCTCAACTTCGAAGACCATTCCTAACACCAGGCTGGGTGAGGCATCAAAACGCTTACGCTTCTCGTAAATCCTATACTTCTTGTAATAGCGACTGTATTCGATTGCACCGGCTTCAACCCCCTCTAACATCACTTGCACATCCGAGACGCCATACTCCTGTTTGACCAAATCCTGGATGAGCTGAATCTCTTTGGCATCAAAATGTCCGTAAGTATAAAGCTGGCTTATTATCCAATGCAGCAACTTACGCGAATCGTCAGTCACGGCATTTTTCTGATCTTTCTTCGGCAAGTCCGCCAACTTAGAGAGCGCAAGCAGTTCGGTGCAGCGCTTCACATCTCTCAACTCATCCTTGGCGAGGCAGTGTATTTTCCCCATCCTCAGTTGAGATCGCGCATCATAACCCTGCTCCACCGCAGCGCTATAAAACTCCACCGCCTTGGCCAGATCCTGAGTCACCTCTTCGCCCTCATCGTATAACAAGCCGAGCCAATTACTGGCCGACGCATAATCTAAGGAGGAACCTATCTCTACCCAGCTTATCCCATCCGCCACCAGACGTGTGCCTTCCTGACTGTCATCGACCCCCATCAGCTCTGTGGTCAGCTTCCCTTGAGTCTCTTTAAGCAACTGCTTGCCCTTTTGCACCAGCTTAATCCCATAGTTATAAGCAGAGCGACCATCGCCGGCTAACGCAGCTTGATGATAATAGGCAAGTGCCTGAGAAGGACTGTTTTCAACTTTATTATCAAAGTTATAGCCATCGGCAATGATAGCCAGGTCATAGCCCAGCTGGTGTGCAAGTTCAGGTTTAACGCCCGCCATCTCATGGTATTCAGACAGCACCAAGGTTCGTTTAAAATAATCGGCCACATAAGCATTTTCATGTTGCTGCCAATACCAAGTATTCTGGCCGTGCGCCGTCTTGTCATAATAAAGGTGCTCAACCCGCTTACCTTGTTTCTCGAGCACATATTGCATACGTTGCGAGTGTTCAAAGTCGGCGATACGATCCTCTTTACCGGCAATTAGCAGCACTGGCGCTTCTATCTTATCGGCCAGATAGACGGGGGAATACTTCAACAAGTCGTCACTCAGTTCACCGACAATTTCACTCACTGTCTTGCGATATTCCTCAAGGACCTTGTAATTGCTACCGTTGAATAGGAGCGGAAGATCATAGACACCATAGGCACCTACGGCGCATTGATAATCCTTGGGGTGGCTAATGGCTAACATCAATGCAGAATAGCCACCATAACTCGCTCCCATGGCGCACATCTTCTCGAAGGGATATTGTTTCCTGACATGATTAACCGCAGCCGTGATATCCTGCTCAATCGCCTTGCCAAACTCGCCCTTACCACTATTTAAGAAAGACTTGCCATATCCCTGAGAGCCGCGAAAGTTTACCCTTAATACGGCAAAACCACGGCTGGCAAAATACTGTGTATCGTTGTTGAAATAGTTATAGTCACGTATACCGATAGGTCCACCATGGGGCATAACAAGCAAGACACCATTACGACTCTGCGAATTTGGCAAGGTGAGATAGCCTTCAACGTTAACACCGGGCACACTCTCTACGCTAAAGACCTGAGTGTCAGACAAGTCAAAGGCCATCAGTTCAGGATTCAGCTCAGTCAACAACTCAACTTTGTCCGCCTCTTGGTCATAGAGATAGTAGCTACCGGGATCATTTGAGGCATAGACAAAGAATACTTGGTGCTTGTTATCAGGCGAGTAGGCACTAACAACCCCTTCTTTACCCTTGAAATGATGCTTAATCAGTGAGTCGCCTTCTGTCGTGCCACTATCGAGAAATTGGATAACATGCTGGCCATTCTCAACATAGGTCACCGAGCTTATGCCATTGCCGGCATTATTCACCTGTCCGCTGACAAGATCATACTTAGGGTGTTCATAGATAAGCTTACCAAGCTTTTGGCTTGCAATATCAAACTCATAGAGCGCAATCTTATCTGTGTTTTCGTTGCTCAAGACCGCCAGCTTATCATCGCCAATAAAGCCAATGGGACTAAATTGCACCTTCTTATCAGTGATCTCAAACAGGTGCTTCCAGCGTCGATCTGTCAACTCTCGATAAAGTACCTCTCCCTTCATCGCCTCAATATCAACGGTCACGGCAAACAAGGCTTTGCGTATATTGTCCCAACCAAAAAAAGCCACATCTTTCAACTTTTGTTCGACAAGACTGCCCTTGTCGAAATCTTTATCCAGCAGCTGTGACAGGGTCAGTTTATAGAGTTGGTAGCTAAGTCGTCCGTCATAGCGATTCTTGGCGAAAAGCACATAACCTGGCTCATCAACAAGCGGATCCACCAGGTAGCTATCGTTTGGCAGCGGCACCAACTCAGAGGTAAATTTTCCCTCCTTCTCTGACAGCTTGAGTAACACATGCCTAGATTCACCACGCTTTACATAATGGATATAGAGCGTCTCATCATTGATCCAACTATATTCACTCAATCGCTCGTCGCTATCGAATGAGCCGATATGTTGATACTCCTTGTCGCGAGTATCGATAAGTGAAATATAGGATTTGCCCTCCTCCACGATAAGCGCAGAGATATGCTTGCCATTTGGCGTAAATGTCACGTGGGACATCATGGGAGAGCGATAAAGCGTCGAAGCCGGGATAGGCAGCGCATGAGTCGAGAGGCTAATGATTAACAGCGCTAAGGCGATCATATATTTCATAGTGCAGCCTCCTTCGACTCGCTTAAGCCTTCTGCAAATTCGAGAAAGTTATCTTTTCCAGGGCCTGAATAACGCACCTGACGCGACTGCAAAATGTTAGGAAAAGAGGATTCGAGAAAGCGCAGTGCCTTGGTTGAACGATTTTCGAGGATAATCTCTGCCGACGTGATCTCCCACAATCCCTGAATTTCTATGTTCAAGTCCCCCACATAGCTCACCTGATTTGGCCGGACTTCAAAATCCCAATAACCCTCCTCAAGCTCCATATAGACATAGCGCCCAAATTTCACATCTTCGATTCGATAATGGCCGGCCGGCACATCCACCAATATGTAATTACTACCAAACTTAAGATCGCGCTCGGTCAACATCAGCTTGTTATCACCGCCGATAAGAATACTGTGTAATCCCCAATTGGTATCAACACCGATCAGCAGGTAACCACTGTTTTCAGCTAAGGTTTTATCAACATCTTTTGAAATGGACTGCAGCCTTTGGGCACAGCCAGAGAGGGTACTCACCACTATGATGAGTAATAAGGTCATGAATTGTTTCATCGAATTCCCTTTCGTCTATCTATTACAAGCGACGGTTAATTGCCGTTTCTCATTTTCTAGTAATAAAGTGCTATATCAACCGCTCTAAAATACCCAAATAAAACAAAAAATCAACATTTTTAACAAACACTTAATTAACCAAGCGCTAATAAACATCGCTGATGAATGACGCTTGCTGGCCCCTCTTTCCTCACACTCAAATAGTAAAGAATCCACCTTCATAGAAGGTGGCTTTGATTGGCCCCCTATAAGGGGGCTTATTTATTAATCAACGTTCAATTGTAATTGACGCTCGGCCTCTTCCTTCTCTTGTCTGTCTTGATGCCGCACGTATCGCCTAATTATTTCCTCATTCGCTCCTACCGAATCCACAAAGTAACCACGTTGCCASAAATGATTACCCCACAACTTCTTCTTTCTTAAATATGGATACTTCGCGAATAATCTAATCGCTGTTCTTCCCTTTAATACACCTACTAACTCTGACACGCTTAAACTCGGTGGTGTACGCACAACAAGATGAACATGATCCAACTGAACGTTTAATTCGACTACTTTACATTTCTTCATGTTGCAGAAGATAAAGATACTCCGATGAACCTCTTTCCCCACGTTCCCTTTTAGGATCCTATATCTATACTTTGGAGTCCAAACTATGTGATATTGGCACCTGTAGAAAACATGCGACGCTGACTCGTATCTGCTCATGCTATNATACTCCGATGAACCTCTTTCCCCACGTTCCCTTTTAGGATCCTATATCTATACTTTGGAGTCCAAACTATGTGATATTGGCACCTGTAGAAAACATGCGACGCTGACTCGTATCTGCTCATGCTATTTACCTCTCTTTATTTGCTGGTTACAAACAAAGTCAGTATTTAGCATGAGCAACCTTCAGGCATAGCCTAAATCGGACGTTCACCACCTCCATAGGAGGTGGTTTTAGAATGACAATAAAAAAGGAGACCTAATGGTCTCCTTTCAAATTTCACTCGCTTGCGCTATCGATTATTCGCTTGCCGCTTCTTCTTTTGGCTGAGCTTCTTTCATCGACAGACGTACGCGGCCTTGGCGATCGACTTCCATCACCTTAACCTTCACTTCCTGACCTACTTCCAGGTAGTCAGAGACGTTGGCTACACGCTCCTCGGCAATTTGCGAGATATGCACCAGACCGTCTTTACCCGGTAGGATGGTCACGAAGGCGCCGAAATCGACGATACGAACAACCTTACCGTTGTAGACACTACCCACTTCGACCTCGGCAGTGATCTCCTGGATACGACGGATAGCTTCCTTGGTCGCTTCGCCGTTGGCAGAAGCAATCTTCACGGTACCGTCATCTTCCAGCTCGATGGTGGTGCCAGTCTCTTCGGTCAATGCTCGGATAGTCGCGCCACCTTTACCAATCACGTCACGGATCTTCTCTGGGTTGATCTTCAGAGTAGTGATACGTGGAGCGTGATCAGAAATATCAGCACGGTGGCCAGAAATAGCCTGGTCCATCACGTTCAAGATATGTACACGAGCACCATAGGCTTGTTGCAGTGCGATCTGCATGATCTCTTTGGTGATACCTTCGATCTTGATATCCATCTGCAGCGCAGTCACACCGTCACGGGTACCAGCCACTTTGAAGTCCATGTCACCCAGGTGGTCTTCGTCACCTAGAATGTCAGACAGTACGACGAAGTCGTCGCCTTCTTTCACTAGACCCATGGCGATACCAGCAACCGACGTCTTAATCGGTACACCTGCGTCCATCAGTGCCAGTGAAGTACCACAAACTGACGCCATAGAGCTTGAACCGTTAGATTCGGTGATCTCAGATACCACACGGATGCTGTATGGGAACTCTTCTGCAGACGGCATAACCGCGTTGATACCACGCCATGCCAGCTTACCGTGACCAATTTCACGACGCTTAGGCGAACCAACCATACCGGTTTCACCCACAGAGTATGGAGGGAAGTTGTAGTGCAGCATAAAGCGGCTGGTCTGCTCGCCCATGATGCTGTCGATCTTCTGTGCGTCACGCTCGGTACCTAGGGTACAAGTAACCAGCGCCTGAGTCTCACCACGGGTGAACAGTGCACTACCGTGAGTACGTGGCAGTACACCGGCCATAACGTTCAGGGCACGGATCATATCTGGTTCACGACCGTCGATACGTGGGTTGCCTGCGATGATGCGGCTACGAACCACCTTCTTCTCCAGACTACCTAGTAGGCCTTCGATTTCACGTACATCTGCATCTGGGTTTTCTGCCAGCAATGCTTCGATGGCGGCTGTCTTCACTACACCCACTTGAGCGTAACGATCTTGCTTAACTTGAATTTGGTAAGCTTCGGTTAGACCCGCTTCAGCCAATTCTTTGAGCTTGGCAACCAGCTCTTCATTTTGCACTGGTGCGGTCCAGTCCCATTCAGGCTTGTTAACTTCAGCTTTAAGCTCTTTAATCGCCTGGATAACGACTTGTTGCTGCTCATGACCGTAAACCACGGCGCCAAGCATCACTTCTTCTGGCAGTGCATCGGCTTCAGACTCAACCATAAGTACTGCATTTTCAGTACCGGCTACAGAAAGTTCTAGCTGGCTGTCTGCAAGCTGAGAAACCGTTGGGTTGAGGACGTACTCGCCATCGACATAACCCACGCGAGCAGAACCCAGTGGACCGTTGAATGGGATGCCTGAAATAGACAGTGCGGCAGAAGTACCTATCATAGAGATCACTTCAGGGCTGATTTCTGGGTCAACAGAAACCACAGTGATGATCACCTGAACTTCGTTCTTAAAACCATTAGGGAATAGAGGACGAATAGGACGGTCAATCAGACGCGCAGTGAGGGTCTCGCCTTCAGATGGACGGCCTTCGCGCTTGAAGAATCCACCAGGGATTTTACCCGCAGCGTAAGTTTTTTCCTGGTAATTAACGGTTAACGGGAAAAAGTCACGACCTGGCTCTTCAGCTTTCTTGCCTACAACAGTAACCAATACCGTTGTATCGCCCATACTTGCCAAAACAGCTGCGTCTGCTTGACGTGCAATAACCCCAGTCTCTAGCGAGACTGTGTGCTGACCATATTCAAAACTCTTTACGATTGGATTCACGTGAACCTTTCCTTAATTTAATAACCTTAATTTCGCGGCTAAGTATACTGCAAGTCTAATCAATAGATAAAGAGCACATGTAGATGACAAAGCTGAATCTTTTCTCTAAAGTGGTTAGATAAAGATAAATTTCTGTCTATCGCTGCTTTTTCTGAAATTAGAATGTGATTGGTCACTGGTAACAAAGGGGTGGCAAATGAGTGCTCGGTTTAAATCCTTAACATGGAAACAGACGACACTGGTCGTTTTTTCAGCGTTATTTTTTGCCGTTGCCATCTTTATTGTCGAGGTCGCCCTGGTCGGGGTCTCGGCCCGCCAACAGCTCATGGTCGCCCAGGAAGAGCTCCTCAACTCTATCGAGCAGCCCGCCGCCAATGCCGTCTGGGCCTTGGACGACAACCTGGCCACCCAGACCCTCGAAGGGGTGCTTAAGGTCGAGCATGTGGGCGAGGCGGTGATCGAACTCGATGACGGCAGCATGTTTGTCTCCATGAACAACCCCTTCACCGACAACCCACTGGTGCGTAAGCTCAGTGAAAAACTGTTTGGCGACCTGAAACAGATCAGCCGCACCCTCTACCGTCCCTCCTTCTTCGAGGGGACGGAGAAACAACAGATCATCGGCACCCTGACCATCTTCTATAACACCCAGGAGCTAACCGACTCCCTGTTTTCCCAGTTACGTTTCAGCTTCCTGGCCACCCTGGCCCGGGCACTCTTGGTCACCATCGCGCTGTCCATTATCTTCCACCGCTTCCTGACCAAACCTATCGCCCAGATCAGCGAGGCGATAGATAAGATAGACCCAGAGCTACCGGACGAGAATCTACTGCCCATGTCCCCCGCCCATCAGGACGACGAGCTGGGCCTAGTGACATCAAAATTTAATCAAATCTTAATTCAATTTGGTCAGACCCAGAGCAAACTGCGCCGCATGGCCACCCGCGATCCCCTCACCGGCCTGCCCAACCGCACCCTACTGCTGGAAACCATCGCCGTATCGATTCAGCGCGCCAGGGTGCATAAGCATCAATTTACCATGCTGTTTATCGATCTCGATCGTTTCAAGAACGTCAACGACTCCCTGGGGCATGCGCTAGGGGATCAATTCCTCGCCCGTATCGCCAGGGTGCTGGAGCGTGTCGTCGGCGATCGCGGCACAGTGGCCCGCCTGGGCGGCGATGAATTTGTCATCTTGGCCGAAGATGCCAGAACGCCGGATCAAGCGGCGGATTTTGTCGACAAGCTACTGATGCAACTCAACGTTCCGCTGCAGCTTAACGAACACACCATACATCCGGCGGCGTCCGTGGGGATCTCCATCTATCCCGATGATGGCCTGAGCGCCGAAGATCTGATCCGCCATGCAGACATCGCCATGTACAACGCCAAGGCGGCAGGCTCGAATCAATGGGCCTTCTTCAAGCAGCAGATGACCGAGCGAGCCGCCGTGCGCCTCAGAACCGAGGCCTCCCTGCATGACGCATTGAAGAACAACGAATTTCTGCTGCACTTTCAGCCCAAGTTTAATATTAAGACGGGTAAGGTGATCGCCTGTGAGGCGCTGATACGCTGGAAGAAAGATGGCCGGCTCATCAGCCCTATGTCTTTCATCCCCGTGGCCGAGGAAACAGGCATCATCATCCCGCTCGGGCGCTGGGTTATCGAAGAGGCCTGCCGCACCCTGAAGCATTGGCGTAAACGCTATAACTACGCCATCCCCATCGCGGTCAACGTCGCCTCACAGCAGTTTGCCGATGCTAGCCTGGTGCCGGATATCAAGCAACTGGCACTGCGCTACCAGATAGATCCCAACCTGCTTGAGATAGAGATCACCGAGACCTCGCTGATGAATGATATCGAGCTCGCCATCCATAAACTGGAACAGCTCAAGGGCGCCGGATTTGGTATCGCGGTCGATGACTTCGGCACCGGCTACTCCTCGCTCTCTTACCTGCGTCACCTGCCGATCACCACCATGAAGATCGACCGCTGTTTCGTGACGGATCTCCCCAATGAGAGCGCCATCGCCTCTACCATATTAATGCTCGGCAAGCAGTTAAACCTGCATATCGTGGCTGAAGGCATTGAGAATGAGCAGCAGCTGAACTGGCTCAAGCAGATGGACTGCCAGATAGGTCAGGGCTTCTATTACAGTCAGCCGCTGGATATTAGCGAGTTTGAGCAACGCTATATCGCCCCCAACAACGCCAGCATCAGCCAGATCTAATCGCCGCTTTAATGTCACCAAAGCGATTAGCCAATGCCATTAGCAACAGCCATTTCCGAAAATCAGGCATAAAAAAAGGAGGCTAAGCCTCCTTTTTTCACTACAGCACTAATCGATAGATTAGCGACGTAGACCTAACTTCTTGATAAGCTCTTGATAGCGCTCGTTTTCAGTGCGCTTCAGGTAAGCTAGAAGCTTACGACGAGAGTTAACCATGCGAAGCAAACCACGACGTGAGTGATGATCATGGATGTGCTCTTTGAAGTGACCTTGTAGGTGGTTGATCTGTGCAGTTAGCAGGGCAACCTGAACTTCAGTAGAACCTGAATCATTTTCACCACGGCCGAAATCAGCCAGGATTTGTGCTTTTACTTCTTTACTTAGTGACATTTTTTTCTCCAAAAATAGATAGAAACTTCAGCCGATCACTAACTCAGCCAAAGAGAGCGCGCTATAGTACCGATTTTAGCGCCATTAAGCAAGCCTCAGGCCTGCTCGTCGTGCAATACCACCAGGCGCTTAGGCGCCAACAACCCATCGTCGTTCATCTGGCCGATGCCGACAAATTGTTTCGCCTCACCGAGCGTGATGCGTACCAGCTCATCGACCGGCAGATTCGCCACCTGAACCGGATTACCGTTCATCAGATAGTGGGCCAGCTCATCGGAGACATTGATCTCCTTGAGGCCGCCTACCGCTGTGTCCATAGGCAACAACAAAGGATCCAGCAGTTCCTTGGGAGGGCGCTCCTCGGCCTGTGCCTGAGCGAGTAATGCCTCGAGCTGTTCCAGGGTCACCATCTTATCGTAAGGATAACCGGCGACGCCTGTACGGCGCAGCATGATAACGTGGGCACCACATCCCAGCATCTCACCGAGATCGTCTGTGATGGTGCGAATATAGGTGCCCTTAGAGCAGTGAATGTCCAGGGTCAGCTCATCACCCTCGAGCTTGATAAAATTAAGCTCGAAGACATTGATAGGGCGCGCCTCACGAGGCACCTCTTTGCCTTCTCTGGCGTACTTGTATAGGGGCTGGCCCTGATACTTGAGCGCCGAGTACATAGAGGGCACCTGCATGGTCTCGCCACGAAAATGTTCCAGTGCCTCTTCGAGCTGCTGCTCGGTGAAGTTAATCGGGCGCGTCTGCACCACCTCTCCATCTGAATCACTGGTATCGGTGCGCACACCTAGCTTGGCGGTCACCAGGTAACGCTTGTCGGCATCGAGCAGATGCTGAGAAAACTTGGTGGCCTCCCCCAGGCAGATCGGCAGCATGCCGGTCGCTAAGGGGTCCAGCGCGCCGGTATGGCCCGCCTTGGCGGCGTTATAGATTCGCTTGACTCTCTGCAAGGCGAAGTTGGAGCTCATTCCCGTGTCTTTGTCCAGCAGCACTATACCGTCGACCAAGCGACCTCTAGGTTTACGCGCCATTAGTTATCATCCTGCTCGGTGTTGTCCTGCTCTTCGTCTTCACGACCATGCTCGCGCGCCTTGGCCTTATCCTTGATGATCACTTGACTCACCAGGTTAGACATACGCATACCTTCGATCAGTGAGGCGTCGTAGATGAAGCGAATCTCAGGCATAACCCTTAGCTTCATGCGACCCGCGACCAGTGAGCGTACATAACCCGCTGCCGCCTCTAGTGCCGCCAGCTTCTCTTCTACCACCGCCTTGTCTTCCTCGAAGAAGGTGACATAGACCTTGGCGTAGTTAAGATCGCGAGATACATCGACGTCGTTAACCGTCACCATACCGATACGCGGATCTTTGATGTCACGTTGCAACACCTGAGCCAGCTCTTGCTGTAGCTGCTGGGCGATGCGACGAGTACGACTAAATTCTCTTGCCATAATATTTTGCCATCTCAAAAACAGGTGACCGGTTTGGTAAAGCTGCAACCAACGCTATGTTAGTAACGCCTTGCCTTGGGTCATGCCTGAACAAAAAGGGCGGCTTACGCCGCCCCTTGGATACTGATACCAATCGTAGTAAATAGCGGATCATCCTAGCTTGTTAAAACGTTCGATAACTGCGTTAGCATTTTTGATTGTAGACTAACTACTTATCGAAAAATCCTGCCTTGTTCTCAAACGTTTTTCTTACGCTACTCCTAATCACTAACTTACTGTGATTGGTATTATAAGGTTCGAGCGATTTCGACCGTTTCGAAGACCTCAATCTGATCGCCAACTTTGACGTCATTATAGTTCTTCACGCCGATACCACACTCCATACCGTTACGGACTTCGTTAACGTCATCCTTAAAGCGGCGCAGAGATTCCAGCTCACCTTCGAAGATCACCACGTTGTCACGCAGTACGCGGATAGGCGCGCTACGCTTGATGGTGCCCTCGGTAACCATACAACCAGCGATAGCACCAATCTTAGGTGACTTGAACACGTCACGCACCTCGGCAAGACCGATGATCTCTTGCTTGAATTCTGGTGCCAACATGCCGCCCATAGCAGCCTTAACTTCATCGATCAGATGATAGATAACGCTGTAGTAGCGCAGGTCAACGCTTTCGCTTTCAATCGTCTTACGGGCCTGAGCATCGGCACGAACATTGAAACCAACCATGATAGCGTTTGACGCAGCCGCCAGGGTCGCATCGGTCTCGGTTAATCCACCTACACCGCTAGCGATGATGTTCACCTTAACTTCGTCGGTAGACAGCTTGTTGAGCGAGTCAGAGATCGCTTCCAGCGAGCCTTGTACGTCTGCCTTCAGTACGATGTTCAGCTCTTGGACTTCGCCTTCGGTCATGTTAGCAAACATGTTCTCAAGCTTAGACTTCTGCTGACGTGCCAGCTTAACATCACGGAACTTACCTTGACGGTAGAGTGCCACTTCGCGCGCCTTACGCTCGTCACGAACAACTGTCGCTTCGTCACCGGCAGATGGCACACCAGAAAGACCTAAGATCTCAACTGGAATCGATGGACCGGCTTCGGTGATCGACTTACCATTCTCATCCTTCATCGCACGGACTTTACCGTACTCTAGACCACACAGAACGATATCACCCTGCTTCAGGGTACCTTCTTGTACCAGAACGGTCGCAACAGGACCACGGCCCTTATCTAGCTTAGACTCGACAACGACACCGGCCGCCATACCTTCGCGTACCGCCTTAAGTTCCAGTACCTCGGCCTCAAGCAAGATGCCTTCCAGCAGCTCGTCGATACCTTCACCAGACTTGGCCGATACGTGGACGAACATGTTGCTGCCGCCCCAATCTTCTGACATCACGCCGTGCTGAGAAAGCTCAGATTTAACGCGATCAGGATCGGCCTCAGGCTTATCTATCTTGTTCACCGCAACGATAAGCGGTACACCACCCGCCTTCGCGTGCTGGATAGCCTCAATGGTCTGTGGCATCACGCCGTCATCGGCCGCAACCACTAGCACAACGATATCGGTCGCCTTAGCACCACGAGCACGCATAGCGGTAAACGCGGCGTGACCGGGGGTATCTAAGAAGGTGATCATGCCATTGCCGATTTCGACATGGTATGCACCGATATGCTGGGTAATACCACCCGCTTCGCCAGAAGCCACTTTAGCGCGACGAATATAGTCAAGTAGCGATGTCTTACCATGGTCAACGTGACCCATGATGGTCACAACCGGCGCACGTGGCTCAACCTTAACGTTACCGTCACGGTCTGCAAGCACTTGATGCTCTAGCTCGTTTTCGCGAGTCAGTACCACCTTGTGGCCCATCTCCTCGGCAACCAGCTGAGCAGTTTCCTGATCAAGTACCTGGTTGATGGTAACCATAGAGCCCATCTTCATCATCTGCTTGATGATCTCGGTCGCCTTAACCGCCATCTTCTGTGCCAGCTCGGCAACCGTTACGGTTTCGCCAATGGTCACGTCACGGGTAACGGCCGCTGCGGGCTTGTTGAAGCCATGGTCCATAGCCTCTGGCGCGTTGCGCTGATTGCGGTTGTTACGACCGCCGCGGGCATCTCTTCCGCCGCGCTTCTTATTCGCAGCTTCTTTCTTGCCACCGGCAGGCTTACGCGCACGACGACCGCGACGCTCGGCGTCTCTGTCGGCCGTATCTTCTGCGGCGCGCGCTTCACTCGATGTGGTCACATGGTGATCGGCACTGTTTTCAGATTCTTTACGCAGACGCTCTTCTTCCGCCCAACGCTTCTCGTTCTCTTCGGCAAGACGACGTGCTTCTTCGGCCGCAGCCTTAGCTTCTTCGTCGGCCTTAGCCTTAGCAGCAGCCTCTTTAGCCGCCAACAGACGGGCCTCTTCGGCACGAGCCGCTTTTTCTTCGGCTGTCTCTTCAACAGCAGGCTTGCTCTCAGCAGCCTTCTTGGCCTTAGCTTCTGCATCGGCTTTCGCCTTCGCCTTGGCTTCTGCCTCGGCCTTTGCCTTAGCTTCTGCTTCGGCCTTAGCCTTAGCCTTGGCTTCTGCTTCTGCCGCTGCTTTAGCTTCGGCTTCTGCCTTGGCCTTAGCTTCCGCCTCGGCTTCTGCCGCTGGGTCACGCTTAACGAAAGTACGCTTCTTACGTACTTCAACCTTGATGTCTTTCGACTGTCCGCCGCTTCCCGACACACTCAGCGTCGAGATAGACTTGCGTTGCAGTGTCATCTTGGTTGGCGCGGCATCGCCGCCGTGTTGCTTCTTCAAAAACTCAAGCAATTTCTGCTTTTCTTCTTCTGAAACAGTGTCGGTTTTACTCTTCTTAATGCCGGCCTCAGAAAACTGCTCAACTAATCGATCAGCACTCTTCCCTACTTCCTCGGCCAGTTTTGCTACTGTGGTATCTGCCATCTGTAAACTCCCCTCTGTTGATCGACTTAAGCTTCTTCGCCAAACCAACAGATGTTGCGGGCCGCCATGATGAGCTCACCAGCTTTTTCTTCTGTTAATTCTTCAATCTCGATCAAATCATCAATGCCTTGTTCGGCTAAATCTTCAAGCGTAATCACGCCTTTACTTGCCAACACATACGCCAAGTGACGCTCTAAACCTTCTAGGGCAAGTAAATCTTCGCTTGGCTCAGCACCGTCAAGTGCTTCCTCGGATGCCAAAGCCCGTGTAGAGATCGCCGCCTTGGCGCGTTCTCTGAGTGCCTCAACGATCTCCTCGTCGAAGCCGTCGATTTCTAGTAGTTCTGACTCAGGCACATAGGCAACTTCTTCAAGTGAGGTAAAACCTTCATCTGCCAGAACCTGAGCAAACTCTTCATCGACATCCAGTGACGTCACAAACAGGTTAACGATCTTGGCGCTTTCCGCCTGATGCTTAGCCTGCATATCTTCCACTGTCATCACGTTTAGTTCCCAGCCCGATAACTGAGTCGCCAAACGTACGTTTTGACCGTTACGGCCAATAGCTTGCGCCAATGAGTCGGCTTCAACGGCGATATCCATAGAATGGTTATCTTCGTCGACTATGATAGAAGCCACATCGGCCGGCGCCATGGCGTTGATCACAAATTGCGCCGGGTTATCATCCCAAAGCACGATATCAACACGCTCACCGCCTAACTCATTAGACACGGCCTGAACACGCGCGCCGCGCATGCCCACACAAGCACCGATAGGATCGATGCGACGGTCATTTGACTTGACCGCAATCTTAGCGCGAGAACCTGGGTCACGTGCCGCGCCCATGATCTCAATCATCTCGTCGGCAATTTCCGGTACTTCCACACGGAACAGCTCGATCAGCATGTCTGGCTTAGTACGGGTCAGGAACAGCTGCGCACCGCGGGCCTCTGGACGCACGGCGTATAGCAGCGCACGAACACGGTCACCAGGACGGAAGCTTTCACGTGAGATAAGATCTTCTTTGAACAGCACGGCGTCGGCATTGTTACCCAAGTCGACAACTACGCTCTCGCGGTTGCTCTTCTTCACCACACCCGTGATCAGCTCGCCTTCCTTCTCCAGGAACTGGTCGACAATCTGAGCGCGCTCGGCTTCACGTACTTTTTGTACGATTACCTGCTTAGCGGTCTGAGTGGTAATACGGTCGAAGACGACAGACTCGATCTCATCTTCGATATACTCGCCAACTTGAATCTCTGGGTTTTCGTAACGAGCCGCTTCCAGGGTGATCTCGCGGAAAGGATTTTCCAGCGCCTGACCGTCATCCTCAACCACCATCCAACGACGGAAGGTTTCGTATTCGCCTGTCTTACGGTCGATAGCGACACGAACTTCGATATCGCCTTCATATTTTTTCTTGGTAGCCGTCGCTAACGCTATTTCCAACGCTTCAAAAATCTTTTCGCGTGGCACGGCCTTCTCATTTGAAACCGCCTCAGCGACTAGCAGAATCTCTTTGTTCATTCTCTTGCCTCGTTCAGCTCGAATCCATCAAAACTTAGCGATTAAGTTGCCCTTGCGGATATTATCCAAGGCAATAATCAGTTCGTTGCCATCTACGGTAAGGGTCAGCATCTGCCCCTCAACGCCCGCGACGGTCCCTTTTAAATTACGACTACCAGCGACAGGCATAGTCAGTTGTACCTTTACGGTTTCACCTAGGTATCGTGCATACTGCTCAGCAGTAAATAATGGTCTATCGACACCCGGTGAGGAAACTTCTAGCGTATATTCGGTCGAAATCGGGTCCTCGACATCGAGCACGGCACTGATCTGGCGACTGACATCGGCACAATCATCGATAAAAATGCCGTTTTCATTATCTATATATACACGCAGCACTGAATGCTTGCCTGCCTGTACATATTCCAATCCCCACAGACTATGGCCCAATGCTTCAACTGGTGCGATAAGCATCTGTTCCAGCTTACTTTCTAGAGTTGCCAAGGTTACCCCCCCGAAAAACAAAAAAGGGCATAAAGCCCCAGTACGACATCATCAAATGACGATATTTCAAAAGTCCAGATAACAAAAAACCCCGTAATCACGAGGTCATATCATTCAGAACCTGTAACAGAAATGAAGCCTTGCTTCATCACTGGGAAGCTGGTTGCGGGGGCCGGATTTGAACCGACGACCTTCGGGTTATGAGCCCGACGAGCTACCAAACTGCTCCACCCCGCGTCAACTGCTGCAATTATATTGATTGAGAACAACATTTGCAATGATAAAGGCAGAAGCCTCTGCCACTTTATCGATTCAGATTAAGCTAGGCTCAATCTAAATTTGGTGCGGATGGAGGGACTTGAACCCTCACGAGCTAGGCTCACCACCCCCTCAAGATGGCGTGTCTACCAATTCCACCACATCCGCATGTGATCGTTACTTCGACTGGCTAAGACTTTTTATGAGTATTGAGGAGACTCATCTTTTCCAGTCACGCCGTTTAAATCAAACCAGGGTCAAATTTAAACTGCGCCTTGCTCTTTCGAGCGATTAGTCAGGGATCTTATCTTCTGACTTTTGTGCGTCCTTTGCAGCGTCAGTGACTTGTTCAGTTACTGCGGCGGCATCGGCACCTAAATCTTTCCAAGATTCTTCGCTCTTGGCATGGTTTGCGCTCAAGTTGCCAATCGTCAGACTCAGGGCAAAGAAGGCAATCGCCAGTATCGCAGTGGAACGAGTCAGAAAGTTACCCGAACCAGAAGAACCGAACAGAGTTGCTGATGCACCGGCGCCGAAAGAGGCCCCCATGTCAGCTCCCTTACCTTGCTGGATAAGGATTAAGCCAATCAGACCCAATGCAACCAACAAGTAAATAACCATTAGAACTTCGTACATATTATGCGCTCATCGCTATCGAACATAAACTTAAAAACTCGGTAGAGTTTAAGCTAGCACCGCCTATCAGTCCACCATCTACATCAGGCTGAGCAAATAGATCTGCTGCATTACTCGGCGTTACGCTACCACCGTACAAAATCCTGATATTCTCTCCGATATACGGAGACACTTCAGAGAGACGCTTGCGAATAAACGCATGTACTTCCTGCGCCTGCTCTGGCGTAGCGCTCTTACCTGTCCCTACAGCCCAAAGTGGCTCATAGGCGATAATCGCATTATCAAAAGCCATGGTGCCATTCTTCTCGATGACCACATCCAACTCTTCGGCAATCACCTCGAAGGTGCGTCTTGCTTCACGAGCGGGACCCGATTCACCTACACATAAGATAGGGGTCAAACCATGCTTCTGTGCGGCGGCAAATTTTTCCGCCACGATGTCGCTGGTCTCGCCATACATTCTACGGCGTTCGGAGTGACCAATAATGACATAGCGACATCCAGAATCTTTCAGCATCTGCCCAGATACTTCGCCGGTATAGGCGCCGAAGTCGTGTTGACTTAGGTTTTGGGCACCCATTCTAACCAAGCAGCCATTCAGGGCTTCTTTGTTAGCATCGAGCTGCTGACGAACACTTTCAAGAAAAATACTCGGTGGACACAAGACCACTTCCGCAGAATCATTTTGAAGCTTGGTAGCAAACTTGGTAAACAACTCTTGCGCTAACTGCGCAGTACCGTTCATTTTCCAGTTACCAGCGACCATTGGGCGTCTTAGTGCCATCACTGTCTCCTTCTGAAAGCGGGCTGAATAATAGCGAACCACTTGTTAAGTTACAATACCTAAATCTCGAATTTTTGCGATAAAGTGTCGAAGCGATTACTTTTTATCCTCGCGCGGGATAAATAGCACAGGATTTAACCTGGCACGGCTAAATCCTGTTCAGCGGCCTTAAACCAGCGCCTTGATGGCATCGGCAATATAGTTAGCATGCGCTTTTACATCGCTGGCCACATCGCCCTCAACCATGACACGGATCAGCGGCTCGGTACCCGATTTACGCAGCAACACGCGGCCACGTTCGCCAAGCTTGGCTTCCACTTCCGCCTGGGCGCTTAACACGCTGTCGGCCTCTAACGGATTATGGCTGCCTTCGAATCGCACGTTAACCATCACCTGTGGCAACATCTTAATGCTTTCGGTCAGCTCCTCTAAAGTCGCCTGCTTACGACACATGGCCGCCAGCACCAGAATACCGGCTACGATACCGTCGCCCGTGGTGCCGTGATCCAAATTCAGGATATGTCCCGAGTTCTCGCCGCCGATGCGCCAATCTTTCTCTTTCAACAGCTCCATCACATAGCGGTCACCCACTTTCGAGCGAGCGAACGGGATATCACGAGCCTTAAGCGCCAAGTCCAACCCTAAGTTAGACATCAGGGTACCAACGACACCGCCCTTTAATACGCCGCGATCTTGCGCGTCACAGGCCAGGATATAGAGGATCTCATCACCGTCGATCACCTTACCGTGACGATTCACCATCATGATGCGATCACCGTCGCCATCCAGCGCGATACCGAGATCTGCCTGCTCGGCAATGACGGTCTCGCGGATCTTACCCATTGAGGTAGCGCCTACCTCATGGTTGATATTGATGCCATCAGGCTTGTCGCCGATAGTGATCACCTCGGCGCCTAACTCGCGAAACACGCTCGGGGCGATGTGATAGGTTGCCCCATGGGCACAGTCCACCACTATCTTGAGCCCGTTGAGGGTGTGTTCGGCGGGGAAATTGCCCTTACAGTATTCAATATAACGACCGGCTGCATCGTCGATGCGCGATACCTTACCCAGCAGATGAGACTCGACGCACATCAGCGGCTTTTCCAGCTCACGCTCGATCTCAAGTTCAACCTCGTCATCGAGCTTGCTTCCGTCGGTCGAGAAGAACTTGATGCCGTTATCATAATATGGGTTATGAGAGGCGCTAATCACCACACCGGCCTCCGCCCTGAAGGTACGGGTCAGGTAGGCCACCGCCGGTGTCGGCATTGGTCCCATCAGCATCACATTTAAACCTGCCGCCGACAGACCAGCTTCCATCGCCGATTCGAACAGATAACCTGAAATCCGCGTGTCCTTGCCTATGATCACCTTCTTGGTGCCGGCGCGGGACAATACACGCCCAGCCGCCCAGCCTAGTTTGAGCGCCAATTCCGGGGTCATCTTACCCGCGCCCACCTTGCCTCTAATACCATCGGTTCCGAAGAATTTTCTCACTTGTGATTACCTCAGCCCCATCCAGGGGTCTTTCCTATTTGATCCGTTTGCAATCGCCTACAAGTGGCGCATTAGGCCTATAATGCCTGATAGTTGGCGCAAGCCTGCATGACCTTGATCATATCCATGGTCGGTTTTACGTCATGGACACGAATAATATGTGCGCCCTGCTGAATACTCAATAGCGCTGCGCTCAGGCTGCCCGCGAGGCGATCGCAGGTCGGTACGTTAAGCAGGTTACCTATCATACTCTTACGCGACAACCCGATAAGCAGCGGCAAGCCGAATGCGTTGAGTTCGGCCTGACGATTTAATAATTCATAGTTGTGTGACAGTGTCTTTCCAAAGCCGTAACCCGGGTCAAGCAGCAAGTTGTCTTTGTCGATGCCCGCCGCCAGACAAGCCTGGATCCGCTTCTCAAAGAAGTCGCTGATGTCCGATATGATATCTTGATACTCGGGCGCATCCTGCATGGTTCTCGGCTGTCCCTGCATATGCATCAGGCAGACGGGCACATTCAGTTTAGCAGCGACGGCTAACGCGCCAGGCTCCTGAAGCGCTCGCACGTCGTTGATCAGATGCGCGCCGGCGGCAACCGCCTCACTCATCACCTCAGGCTTGCTGGTGTCGACCGAGATCCACACATCGTGATGCTTACTGACATATTCCACCAGGGGAATCACCCTGTCCAGCTCATGCTGCACACTGACCTCGGCTGCGCCGGGGCGAGTCGACTCGCCACCGATATCGATAATGCTGGCGCCTTCGCTAACCAAACTATCGGCATGGCGACAGGCAGGCTCAATATTTGCGAAACTCCCCCCATCGGAGAAGGAGTCCGGTGTCACGTTAAGAATGCCCATCACTCTGGGCTGAGAAAGGTCCAGGCGTTTATCGCCACAGACAAATTGAAACCCTTGCTGCAAGAGAGGCTCCTCGATCACACGCTAAAGACGTAAACAAGAAAACCCCGTTAAGGGGTTTTCTTAGACAATGCACTTAATCTATCGCAAAGATGATTACTTAACTACAGGTGATTCATCACCTTCTTTTGGCTCACTCGCAGGCTCGGCTTCGGTCTCGCTCGGCTCAGGCGATTTCACCGCCTCGCCACGACCGCCCTGGCCGTTACCATTAGAACCATTTTCATCCATGTTCCAATCGGCCGGCGCACGTACCTCACGACGGGCCATCAGATCGTCAATCTGAGTCGCATCGATAGTCTCGTATTTCATCAGCGCATCTTTCATCGCATGAAGAATATCCATGTTATCGGTCAGGAACTGATGGGCACGGCCATAGTTGTTGTCGATCAGCTGTTTCACTTCGACATCGATGATGGCTGCCGTCTCATCCGACATATGCTGCGCCTTAGCCATGCTGCGACCCAGGAATACTTCGCCTTCATCTTCGGCATACAATACTGGGCCGAGTTTTTCCGAGAAGCCCCATTGGGTAACCATGTTGCGCGCAATGGTAGTCGCATACTTGATATCCTGAGAGGCACCGGTAGAGACGCGCTCGCTGCCGTAGATCAGCTCCTCGGCGATACGTCCACCGTAGGCCACAGAGATCTGGCTCTCCAGCTTACGACGACTCTGACTGATGGCATCGGCCTCAGGCAAGAAGAAGGTTACCCCCAAGGCTCGGCCGCGGGGAATGATGGTGACCTTATGCACAGGGTCGTGCTCAGGCACCAGACAACCGACGATGGCGTGACCCGCTTCGTGATAGGCGGTCATCTCTTTCTCTTCCTCAGACATCACCATGGTACGACGCTCGGCGCCCATCATGATCTTGTCTTTGGCACTCTCAAACTCTTCCATGCCCACCACGCGGCGATTACCACGAGCAGCAAACAGTGCCGCCTCGTTCACCAGGTTAGCCAGGTCGGCACCCGAGAAGCCAGGCGTTCCACGAGCAATCACGCTCGCCTTAACGTCATCGGCCAGAGGCACCTTGCGCATGTGCACCTTAAGGATCTGCTCACGACCACGGACGTCTGGCAGGCCAACCACAACTTGACGATCGAAACGACCCGGACGCAGCAAGGCGGCATCCAGTACGTCAGGACGGTTGGTCGCGGCGATAACGATAATACCTTCATTACCCTCGAAGCCATCCATCTCAACCAGCATCTGGTTAAGGGTCTGTTCACGCTCGTCGTGACCGCCACCGACACCGGCACCACGCTGGCGACCAACGGCGTCGATCTCATCGATAAAGATGATACAAGGGGCTGACTTCTTCGCCTGCTCGAACATGTCACGCACACGAGAGGCACCAACACCGACAAACATCTCGACGAAGTCAGAACCAGAAATCGTGAAGAAAGGTACCTTAGCTTCACCGGCAATCGCCTTAGCAAGCAGGGTTTTACCTGTACCTGGAGGGCCAACAAGCAGTACGCCTGTCGGAATACGACCACCCAGTTTCTGGAACTTAGTCGGCTCTTTGAGGTAATCGACCAGCTCTTTGACATCTTCCTTGGCCTCGTCGCAACCGGCAACGTCACCGAAGGTGGTCTTGATCTGATCTTCGCTCATCAGCTTGGCTTTACTCTTACCGAAAGACATGGCGCCTTTACCGCCACCGCCCTGCATCTGGCGCATGAAGAAGATCCATACCCCGATGAGTAACAGCATAGGGAACCAAGAGATGAAGATCTGCGTGAGGAAACCTGACTCTTCGGCTTCCTGACCTTTCATGGTCACACCCTTGCGGTCAAGATCGTTGATCAGATCCTGATCGTACATAGGCATGATAGTGATAAATTTTTCCCCGGTTCTTTTGGTACCCTCGATGGTGCGCTGGTCGCTCTTCACCTCGACAGTATTAATCTGCCCGGAGCGTACATCGTCCAAGAAAGTAGAATAATCCATCTTCATGGAGTTCGATGAAGAGGGGGAGTAGCCCTGAAACACTGACATCAGCACGACGGCGATGACAACCCAGAGAATTAAATTTTTTGCCATATCACTCAAAATTACTAGACCTCATACAGTCTTGCGGTTACTGACGTTAGGTTACTACAACTTGTAACCCGTCGCCACAAGATAGACTTCACGCGAACGCGGTCGCGACGAGTCTGGCTTACGTGTTTTAACGGTGGTAAATGCCTGTCTCACCGCCTTCATATACTCATCAAAGCCCTCCCCCTGAAAGACTTTGACAGCAAAACTACCATTTGGTGCCAACACCTGATGGCACATATCCAGTGCCAGCTCCACCAAATACATGGCGCGAGGCTGATCCACACCACCTGTGCCACTCATATTAGGTGCCATATCCGACAACACAACATCGACTTTAGCATCGCCAACTCGTTCGAGTAAGGCATCGAGCACCTTTTCTTCACGAAAATCGCCTTGCATAAAATCGACACCGACGATGGGATCCATGGGTAGGATATCGCAAGCGATAACCTTGCCAGTCTCTCCCGCCAGCTTAACGGCGATCTGTGACCAGCCACCCGGGGCTGCACCAAGATCCACCACAGTCATGCCTGGGCGGATCAGCTTATCCTTTTGTTGTATCTCTTCTATTTTAAACGCAGCGCGCGAACGCAATCCCCGTTTCTGCGACAACTTAACATAATGATCATCGAAATGTTCCTGCATCCATCGGGCGGAACTGGCCGTTCGTTTTTTACCTGACATTTAAAATCCGCAACAAATATGAGTTACACAAAGGCTATATGAGGGTAGAATAGCGGTTTTTCAACAGTAACTCAGCATAAAGTTGGTAGAAATGAACTTAACAACCAAACAAAAACAGCATCTAAAAGGCTTAGCACATAACCTCAAGCCTGTTGTGCAGCTTGGTGCCAATGGCCTGACTGAAGGTGTACTGGCTGAAATTGATAATGCACTCTCTCATCATGAATTAATCAAAGTGAAAGTTGCCTCTGGAGACAGAGAGCTAAAAAATGCAGTCGTTGACGCCATCGTACGCGAAACTCAAGCTGAAAAGGTTCAGCTTATCGGTCACGTATTGGTCCTATTCCGTCAATCTCCAGAGATGAAGATTGCCGTACCAAGAGCCAAATAGCTCCTGGACTCAACAAAAAAGCCGCTATCGATAGCGGCTTTTTTGTTGCTACTTTCATACTGAGTATGAAGCGGTCGTCGACCGACCCTAGGGCCTGTTTATCTTTCGCGTTCATTTTTGCAGCATTCTGTATCGCTTTTATACAAGGCAGAGCGATTGTAATGTGGTGTGCTACATCAATGAGCGATAACGCAGTAGAAAAATGATACAGACACTGCTCGCAGGGTTCGTCTTGAGTACGTTCAACTCTTTGTTACTCGGCTTTTATATAGAATAACTATACTCCAAGCATCATGCCGCGATTTGAACGAGCTCAATTAGAACAAAATTTGTTCTCAAAAGGTCAACAGGCCCTAGCGCAAGTTAGATATATTCGACCGCAGTGATCTCATAATCTGTCAAGCCACCTGGAGTCTGAATAGAGACTTCATCCCCTTCCGATTTCCCCACCAGACCGCGAGCAATTGGTGAAGAAACAGAGAGCAGGTTAGCCTTGATGTCGGCCTCGTCTTCACCCACGATACGATAGGTAAATTCCTCTTCGGTATCCAGGTTCAAAATGGTAACTGTGGTACCGAAGATCACTCGGCCCGTATTTTCCATCTTAGTCACATCGATGATCTGTGCGTTAGACAGCTTACCTTCGATATCACGTACACGAGCCTCGCACAGTCCCTGCTCTTCGCGGGCGGCGTGGTATTCGGCGTTCTCTTTCAGATCGCCCAGCTCACGCGCTACACCAATGGCCTCGGCAATTTTTGGACGCTTCTCAAACTTCAAAAAATCTAACTCTTCACGCAGTTGATTTGCACCAACAACTGTCATTGGAACCTTATTCATAGGAACACTCGTCTCCTCAAAACAAAAGCAACCTAGTCAGCCTGACCACTTGGGCCACCGACTAGGAATAAAGAACGCTTGGAATCCATCTATTCTATACCCTGATGACGGGATAAGCTATCGGATCCCCAAGAGTTTGTTAGTACGCCCACAGAACTGTGTGTTCCTAAGCGCGCCCGAAGCAAAACAAACTCGCGCCATATAACCGGCTTGTTGATTGCTTCATTGTTTCTCTCACCCCCTAAAGCGCCCATAAAAAAGGCCGCTTGCGCGGCCTTTTATCAAGGGTTAACCCTTAGCCTTTAATGCGCTGATGCAGTTCCTGCACAGAAGTCACATTGGTGCGGCTGTCGGCAGAGTGTGCCATACAGGTCGCAAAGGCGGCATTCAGCGTCGTGGTGTAGTTCACCTTGTAACGCAGGGCGCCACGACGCAGCTGACGCGAGTCTTCGATCGCCTGACGGCCCTCGGTGGTGTTCACGATATAGGTGTACTCATCGTTCTTGATACGGTCAAGAATGTGCGGACGACCTTCGTGTACCTTGTTTACCAGACGCGGATTGATTCCGGCTTCACCAAGCACCACAGCCGTACCGTGAGTCGCATCGATCTCATAGCCTAGCTCAATCAGCTTGGCGGCCAGGTCGGCAACACGCTTCTTGTCACTGTTGCGTACAGAAAGTAGCGCGCGGCCAGACTTAGGCACCTCAGAGGTTGCCCCCAGTTCCGCCTTGGCATAAGCCTCAGCGAAGGTAGCACCTACGCCCATCACCTCACCGGTCGAGCGCATTTCAGGGCCAAGTAACGGGTCAACACCCGGGAACTTGTTAAATGGCAGTACCACTTCCTTCACAGAATAGAAAGGTGGAATCACCTCTTTGGTAAAGCCCTGCTGCTCAAGTGTCTGACCAGCCATGACGCGCGCCGCTATCTTAGCCAGGGGTACACCCGTCGCCTTAGAGACGAATGGTACGGTACGGGCCGCACGCGGGTTAACCTCGATCATGTAGATGGTGTTGTCCTGCACAGCGAACTGCACGTTCATCAGCCCCACAACCCCAAGTTCCATCGCCAGCTTGCGCACCTGTTCGCGCATCTGATCCTGGATCTCCTGGCTCAAGGTGTAAGGAGGCAGAGAACATCCTGAGTCACCCGAGTGAACACCCGCCTGCTCGATATGCTCCATGATGGCGCCAACCACTACGGTTGTGCCGTCACACACAGCATCGATATCCACCTCGGTGGCGTTGTCGAGGAAGCGGTCCAGCAATACTGGCGAGGCGTTAGAGACGCTAACCGCTTCGTTGAAGTAACGGCGCAGGTCTTGTTCGTCGTAAACAATCTCCATCGCGCGGCCACCCAGCACGTAAGATGGACGCACCACCAGTGGGTAACCGATACGCTCGGCGGCGATCACGGCACCTTCTACCGTGGTGACGGTATCGTTTTCTGGCTGCTTCATCTCTAGGCGTTGAATCGCCTGCTGGAAACGCTCACGGTCTTCGGCGCGGTCGATTGCATCCGGGCTGGTACCGATAATAGGCACACCGGCGGCTTCCAGGTCACGGGCCAGTTTCAGTGGCGTCTGGCCACCGTACTGCACGATAACCCCTTTAGGCTGCTCGATGCGGACGATCTCCAGCACATCTTCCAGGGTTACAGACTCGAAATAGAGTCTGTCTGAGGTGTCGTAGTCAGTAGAAACTGTCTCAGGGTTACAGTTGACCATGATGGTCTCGTAACCATCTTCACGCAAGGCAAGCGCCGCGTGCACACAGCAGTAATCGAATTCGATGCCTTGACCAATACGGTTAGGACCACCACCCAGCACCATGATCTTGTCGCGGTTAGATGGGTTAGCCTCACACTCTTCCTCATAGGTAGAGTACATATAGGCGGTATCGGTCGAGAACTCGGCGGCGCAGGTATCGACACGCTTGTACACTGGGTACACTTCGTGACGGTAACGCAGCTTACGCATCTCAGACTCGCTGACCCCCATCAGGGCCGCCAGACGAGCATCGGAGAAGCCTTTACGCTTAAGCTTGTAAAGGAAATCTTTGTCCATGCTAGCCATGCCAGCTTCTTTCACCTGGTTTTCAAGTGATAGCAGCTCTTCAATCTGAACCAGGAACCAAGGGTCGATATTGGTCAGCTTGAAGATGGCATCCATGCTCAGACCGGCACGGAAGGCATCGGCGATATACCAGATACGCTCGGCGCCCGGCTCTTTCAGCTCGTGGCGAATGCGTGACAGGGCATCGTTATCTTCTACATCGACGATAGAATCCAGGCCGTTAACGCCTACTTCGAGGCCACGCAGTGCTTTTTGCAGCGACTCCTGGAAGGTACGACCGATAGCCATCACCTCGCCCACTGACTTCATCTGAGTGGTCAGACGGTCATTTGAACCGGCAAACTTCTCGAAGTTGAAGCGTGGTACCTTAGTGACTACATAGTCGATAGCTGGCTCGAATGAGGCTGGTGTCGCACCGCCAGTGATGTCGTTGCTCAGCTCATCCAGGGTAAAGCCCACGGCTAGCTTAGCGGCGATCTTAGCGATAGGGAAACCTGTCGCTTTCGATGCCAGGGCAGATGAACGTGATACACGTGGGTTCATCTCGATGATCACCATACGACCATCTTTCGGGTTGATACCAAACTGAACGTTTGAACCACCAGTTTCGACGCCGATCTCGCGCAGTACCGCCAGAGAGGCGTTACGCATCAGCTGATATTCTTTGTCTGTCAGGGTCTGCGCCGGGGCCACTGTGATAGAGTCACCGGTGTGCACGCCCATAGGATCGAAGTTTTCGATAGAGCAGACGATGATACTGTTATCGTTGCGGTCACGAACCACTTCCATCTCATATTCTTTCCAACCGATAAGCGACTCATCGATCAGCAGTTCGTTGGTTGGTGAAAGCTCGAGCCCCTGAGAACAGATCTCCTCGAACTCCTCCTTGTTGTAGGCGATACCGCCGCCCGAGCCACCCATGGTGAAAGAGGGACGGATAATACAAGGGAAACCAACCTGCTCGAGCACCTCGTAGGCATCTTCCATGCTACGGGCGATACCGGCGCGTGGACACTCAAGGCCAATCTTCTTCATCGCCGCATCGAAACGACTGCGGTCTTCGGCCTTGTCGATGGCATCGGCGGTCGCACCTATCATGTCGACGTTAAACTCGGCCAATACGCCTTCGGCCTCGAGGCGCAGGGCACAGTTCAATGCCGTCTGACCGCCCATGGTCGGCAGAATCGCATCGGGACGTTCCTTAGCGATGATGTTGCGCACCACTTCCCAATGAATCGGCTCGATGTAGGTCGCATCGGCCATCTCTGGGTCTGTCATGATGGTCGCTGGGTTAGAGTTCACCAGAATAACCCGGTAACCCTCTTCACGAAGCGCCTTACACGCCTGGGCACCCGAGTAGTCGAACTCACATGCCTGACCGATAACAATCGGGCCAGCACCCAGGATAAGAATACTTTTTATGTCTGTACGTTTTGGCATTGCTGAAACTATCTCCCGGACTACTTAGCGTTATGACGATATTCTTCGATCAACTCGATAAAGTGATCGAACAGCGGCGCGGCGTCGTGTGGACCCGGGCTTGCCTCAGGGTGGCCCTGAAAGCTGAACGCTGGCTTGTCGGTCAGGTGAATACCCTGTAGCGAGCCATCGAACAGCGACTTGTGAGTCACCTTAACGTTGGCCGGCAGGCTGGCTTCATCAGCGGCAAAACCATGGTTCTGGCTGGTGATCATCACGTTGCCCTTCTCCAAGTTGCTGACCGGGTGGTTGGCACCATGGTGACCAAACTTCATCTTCAGTGTCTTAGCACCTGAGGCCAGTGCCAACAGCTGATGGCCAAGGCAGATACCAAAGAGTGGAATGTCAGTCTTGAGGAAAGCCTGAATCGCTTCGATGGCATAGTCACATGGCTCTGGGTCACCAGGGCCGTTTGAGAGGAAGATACCATCGGGATTCATCGCCAGCACTTCGGCAGCTGGAGTTTGCGCCGGTACCACGGTCACATCGCAGCCACGGTCAACCAGCATACGCAGAATGTTGCGCTTAACGCCGTAGTCATAGGCCACGACCTTATATTTCAGTTCTGACTCAGGGGTGTCGCTCGGCAAGCCGCCCACCAGACGCCAGCTACCGCTGCGCCATTGGTATTGCTGCTCTGTGGTCACCTCTTTGGCCAAGTCCATGCCTTTCAAGCCAGGGAAGGCTTTAGCAGCCGCCAGCGCCTTAGCTTCATCCATGTCACCCACTAAGATGGCACCCGCTTGTGCCCCTTTTTCCCTGAGGATACGTGTCAGTTTACGCGTGTCGATATCGGCAATGCCTACAACATTGTTGCTTTTTAGGTAATCGCTGAGAGATTGCTGATTTCTGAAGTTGCTCGCCAGTAGCGGTAGATCACGAATGATCAAACCACAAGCATGTACGGCATCAGATTCGGTATCTTCACTATTGGTACCAGTGTTACCAATGTGCGGGTAGGTTAGAGTAACAATTTGACGAGAATAGGAAGGATCCGTAAGGATCTCTTGGTAACCCGTCATGGAAGTGTTAAATACCACTTCACCAACTGCGAGTCCATCAGCACCAATTGCAGTGCCAGAGAATACGGTTCCATCTTCGAGTACGAGTAAGGCAGACTTTGTCAACGCGACCTCCGAAAAGAGCCAAGCCATTGAATAATAAGGTTTTATTTTGTGTTTAAAATACCAACTTTCGCTTAAATACGAAATTTTGACAAATTCCGACTATTTTATAGGTAATAGTGCAACTCGTCTATAGATAAGCGGTACTTTCTTTCAAAAAAAAACGCCAAATAGGCGTTTTTTTTAAATACTAATCCTTCAGGCCTAAGACCTGTTGCATATCGTATAATCCCGGACCCTGATCGCCCAGCCAAAATGCGGCACGCATGGCACCGTTGGCAAAGGTCATACGACTCGATGCCTTATGGGTGATCTCCAGGCGCTCACCAATGTCGGCAAACATGGCGGTATGCTCGCCCAACAGGTCACCGGCGCGAATGGTAGAGAAACCTATGGTCTCACGGCTACGCTCTTCGGTGATCCCCTCACGGCCATAGACGGCACATTTTTCCAGATCGCGACCCAAGACCTCGGCGATCACCTCGCCCATCTTGAGTGCGGTGCCCGAAGGCGCATCCTTCTTGTGTCTGTGGTGACCTTCGATGATCTCGATATCGGTATAGTCACCCATCACCTCGGCGGCCAGCTCCAGCAGGCGCCACATCAGGTTAACTCCCACAGACATATTAGGCGCCATCACAATCGGCGTGTTCTCTGCGTAGGCCGCAATCTGCTCTTTCTGGGCATGATTGAAGCCGGTTGTGCCGATGACAATCGCCTTACCGTTACGCGAACACCAGTCGGTATGCACCACGCTGGCCTCGGGCGAGGTAAAGTCGATCAGGATATCGAAATCATCTACGGCATTGTCCAGTGAATCAGTGATGGCAACATTCATGGCACCCACACCGGCGAGTTCGCCCGCATCGCCACCAATCAAAGTCGAACCCGCACGCTCAACCGCCGCACCTAGATAGATATTGCTGCTGAGTTTTGCCGATTCAATAAGAGTTCGGCCCATGCGACCACTGCCACCGGTTATCGCCACTCTTACTTGCTCTGTCATCTAACTCTCCTACACATTTGCTACTGTTAATTGAGCACAAGGCTAACGCCAAATCATTTCAAAAAAAAGCCTAAGCAAACGCTTAGGCTTTTTCGATTAGAGAATGTCGAGCAATTCCACTTCGAACACTAGGGCCGAATACGGAGGAATTGAGGCACCTGCGCCACGCTCGCCATAGGCCAGGTGATGCGGTACATATAGCTTCCACTTAGAACCTACAGGCATCAGCTGCAGTGCCTCGGTCCAACCGGCGATAACGCCAGATACTGGGAACTCGGCAGGCTGGTCGCGCAGTACTGAACTGTCGAATACGTCACCGCTGATGAAAGTACCATGGTAGTGAGTACGTACAGTTGAATCATAGCTAGGCTTGTCACCTGAACCTTCGGTGATGATCTCGTATTGCAGACCTGATTCCAGGGTCACAACACCGTCACGCTGTTGGTTTTCAGCAAGGAAAGCTTCGCCTTCGGCCGATGCAGCCGCGGCAGCTTCTTCCTGAACCTTTTGAATACGCTGACTAATCTCAGTGAATGCAGTTTGAAGATCTTGCATAGAGACGGCGCTCTCTTTACCTTCAAACGCATCTGACAGACCAACTTGAACAGCTGAAATATCGAGACCTTCGAATGAGTTAGCTGCGAGTTGCTCGCCTAATTGGCGGCCAACACCATAGCTGGCGTGCTGTTCAATTGTGGTGAACTTATCAGACATAATGATTGTACTCTCATTTATTCAATTAATTTCGCGGCGGATTTTATCACAAACTGTGATAAAAAACCCAAAAATTGCCCCTAGTCGCAGCGATTTTTTCCACTGGCGCTTGCGGTGCGATACAGAGGCGCCACCTGCGGCAGCATCTGCTGCAGATCGGCGATGCGATGGTCGTGTGATGGATGGGTCGATAACAGCTCGGGCCCCTGACTTCCGCCCGCCTTAGCCATGTTCTGCCACAGGCTGATGCTCTGGCTGGGGTCGAACCCGGCTCTGGCCATCAGCTCCACGCCCATAACATCGGCTTCGCTCTCCTGGGCGCGGCCATAGGGAAGAATAAAGCCATACTGGGCACCTAGCCCCAGCGCCGACATATAAAGATCTTTGTTGCTCAGGCCACTGACGTCGATGGCGGCGCCGGCAATCTGCATCCCCACCCCCGTCATCTGCGCCCGAGATACCTGCTCGTTACTGTGGTTGGCCAGCACGTGAGCCACCTCATGACCGATAACCGTCGCCAGCTGATCCTGATTTTTCGCCACCTTCAATAGGCCGGTATAGACACCTATATGTCCGCCAGGCAGGGCAAAGGCGTTAACCTGATCCGATTCAAACACCACCACCTCCCAGCTGGGCTGACGGCCGGGCAGCACAGAGGTGATGCGGTTAGCCACACAGGCCACATACTGATTGACCTGCTTATCCTGACTCACCTTCTGCTGTTTCTTCATCTCGGCAAAAGATTCGGCCCCCATCTGATCCATCTGCTGCGAAGAAAACAGCAGGGTCTGTTTACGCCCGGTGGGCGACTGTGTGGTGGCGCAGCCGGCGAATATAAGTATTACCAGCGCCGCGGTTAACTGTTTCATCTCTCATCCCTTATCTATCATGAAACTGCATTTAGACTATTAAGAATAGCGGTAAAAAATAGCGATAAAAAAACCTCGCATCGCGAGGTTTTTATTGTGTATCAGCACACCTTAGCTGTTCAAGTCCTGAAAGAACTTCTTCACACCGTCGAAGAAGCCTTCGGCCTTAGGACTGTGCTTTTTTGATGAACCCGTCAGGGTGTTATCAAATTCACGTAACAGCTCTTTCTGCTTATCGCTCAGGTTCACCGGCGTTTCCATCACTACCTTACACAGCAGGTCGCCGACCGCATGACTGCGCACCGACTTGACGCCCTTGCCACGCAGACGGAACATACGACCCGTCTGAGTTTCCGAAGGTATCTTCAGGTTCACCTTGCCATCGAGTGTCGGGACTTCGATCTCGCCGCCCAGTGCTGCCGTGCTGAAAGAGATAGGCACTTCACAGTAGAGGTTGTTACCGTCACGCACGAAGATGGCGTGCTCGCGTACCGTCACCTGTACGTAGAGATCCCCTGGAGGCGCACCAAACTCGCCCGCTTCCCCTTCGCCCGACAGACGAATGCGATCGCCGGTATCCACACCCGCAGGAATTTTCACCGACAGCGTCTTGCTCTTCTCTACGCGGCCTTCGCCATGACACTTGCTGCAAGGATCTTTGATGATCTTACCGCGGCCATGACAGGTAGGACAGGCTTGCTGCACCGCGAAGAAACCTTGGCGCATCTGCACCTGGCCCTGGCCGTGACAGGTACCACATGTGGTTGGCGAAGTGCCTTTCTTGGCGCCGCTACCGTCACACAGATCACAGGTGGCTAAGGTTGGAATGCGTAGCTCTTTGGTCAGTCCACGTACCGCTTCTTCCAGCGACAGTTCCAGGTTGTAACGCAAATCTGAGCCACGCGCCGCCTGGCGCTGGCCACCACGGCGTCCACCGCCGAAGATGTCACCAAATACGTCACCGAATACATCACCGAAGTCGGCACCGCCGCCAAATCCACCACCGCCGCGGTTAGGATCGACACCCGCATGACCAAACTGATCATAGGCCGCCTTCTTGTCGCTGTCGGTGAGGATCTCGTAGGCTTCTTTTACCTCTTTGAAGCTGGCTTCGGCCGCCTTGTCACCTGGGTTACGATCCGGGTGAAATTTCATGGCGAGGCGCTTATAGGCCTTCTTAATCTCACGCTCGCTGGCGTCGCGACCTACGCCTAATACTTCGTAATAATCTCGCTTTGACATAGTCTCATACTTTCTGCGCTAGGGTCTGTTGACCTTTTAGGTTTACTTTTTGTTCAATCTAAACGCGTTGTGCCCAAGGCTCGCGCTGCACAGCATAGTTATTCTATGCAAGTCGCACGTAACGCAGGGCAAAGCGCGTTTAGATGAATCCTTTGGACAGTGTTTGTTGGCCATTTCTACGGCATTATCGCCTGCTTATGTAGAATAACTACACCGCACAGGCTCTGCCTTGTATAACTGGCCAACAAATAACTGCAAAAACAAACAGCAAAGGTCAACTGACCCTTAAGTTGTACGAACGGGCGTTAGAGTTACCCCATAACGCCCGCTGGAAATAATTTAGGCTGGGCCTGAATTATTTTTTGTCGTCTTTAACTTCTTCAAACTCGGCATCGACAACATCGTCAGCAGGAGCTTCGTTAGACTGCTGAGCCTGCTCGCCTTGGCCTGCTTGCGCCTTAGCCTGAGCGATCTCCATCAGCTTGGCAGACGCTTCCATCAGGGCTTGCGTCGCTTTCTCGATAGCTTCTTTGTCCTTACCCTTAGTGGCAGTTTCAACTTCAGCCATCGCCGCTTCGATCTTCTCTTTGTCTTCGCCAGGCAGTTCATCGCCCGCTTCTTCGATCTGCTTCTTGGTCGCGTGAACCATGCCGTCAGCCTGGTTGCGTGCAGTCACTAGCTCTTCGAACTTAGCGTCTTCATCGGCGTGCGCCTCGGCGTCACGTACCATAGCTTCAACTTCTTCATCGCTCAGACCAGAAGAGGCCTTGATGGTGATGTTTTGTGCCTTGCCTGTCTTCTTGTCAGTCGCTGACACGTGCAAGATACCATCGGCGTCGATATCGAAGGCCACTTCAATTTGTGGCATGCCGCGTGGTGCTGGCTCGATACCTTCCAGGTTGAACTGACCCAGCGACTTGTTGGCGCTAGATTGCTTACGCTCACCCTGTAGCACGTGGATGGTTACCGCGCTTTGGTTGTCATCGGCTGTTGAGAAGATCTGGCTAGCCTTAGTCGGGATAGTAGTGTTCTTCTCGATAAGCTTGGTCATCACGCTGCCCATGGTTTCGATACCCAGAGACAGAGGCGTTACGTCTAGTAGCAGAACGTCTTTCACGTCACCTGCAAGTACACCCGCCTGAACCGCAGCACCGATAGCAACCGCTTCGTCTGGGTTAACGTCTTGACGCAGCTCTTTACCGAAGAAGCTAGAAACTTCTTCACGTACCTTAGGCATACGGGTTTGACCACCCACCAGAATCACTTCGTTGATGTCTGATACAGACAGGTCTGCGTCAGCCAGTGCCACTTTTAGCGGCTCGAGTGAACGTTGGATCAGGTCTTCAACCAGAGACTCAAGCTTGGCGCGAGTGATCTTAACCACTAAGTGCTTAGGACCTGTCGCATCTGCCGTGATGTATGGCAGGTTAACTTCAGTCTGTGTGGTGCTAGACAGCTCGATCTTCGCCTTCTCGGCAGCTTCTTTCAGACGCTGCATCGCCAATGGGTCGTTACGCAGGTCTAAAGATTGCTCTTTCTTGAACTCGTCGGCCAGGTAGTTGATTAGACGGTTATCGAAGTCTTCACCACCTAGGTGAGTGTCACCGTTGGTAGCCAATACTTCGAAGGTCTGCTCGCCATCGACACTATCGATCTCGATGATAGAGATATCGAAGGTACCACCACCTAAGTCGTATACCGCAACGATGTTGTCGCCTTGCTTCTTGTCGATACCATAAGCCAGTGCCGCAGCAGTAGGCTCGTTGATGATACGCTTAACTTCAAGGCCAGCGATACGACCGGCGTCTTTTGTCGCCTGACGTTGTGAATCGTTAAAGTAAGCCGGTACGGTAATTACCGCTTCGGTTACAGGCTCGCCCAGGTAGTCTTCGGCAGTCTTCTTCATCTTCTTCAGAATCTCTGCAGAAACTTGTGGCGGTGCCATCTTTTTATCGTGCGCTTCAACCCATGCATCACCGTTGTCTGCACCGATGATCTTAAATGGCATGATGTCTACGTCACGCTGTACTTCGTCATCTTTGAAACGACGACCGATAAGACGCTTAATAGCAAAGAAGGTATTCTTTGGGTTTGTTACAGCTTGGCGCTTCGCAGGCTGACCAACTAATACTTCTTCGCCTGTATATGCGATGATCGACGGGGTAGTGCGATCGCCTTCCGCGTTCTCAATTACGCGTGCTTTATCGCCATCAAGTACAGCTACACAAGAGTTAGTTGTACCTAAATCGATACCAATAATTTTACCCATGGAGTCCTCCAAAAAACTTTTAACTAACGCTAACTTTGTTATCTGATTCAGATATGGGGATAGGCGAATTCGTTTTCAAGCCTAATTTTCCAAGCCAATATCTTTCCTTAACACCCTATATTGGGCCTCCAAATGGGAATACAAGGGCAACAAAGATAAAAATTAACTTAATTGAGTATTTTTTTGATCTTAAAAGCTGCCGATCCGCAAACAAGAAGCGTATAATGCATGCAATCGAAAAAGATATCCCTCTGAGCCCCCTGGCTAGTGGGATTTTTTAGTTGTCTCGTTTAGTGAGAAGGTTCAGTGAAATCATCCAACCAAGCTTATCTCTATGCCTTAGCGGCCATCTTACTCTGGTCGACCGTTGCCACCGCCTTCAAGCTGGCGCTGAGCCATTTCACGCCGCTGCAGCTGGTGTTTGTCGCCGTCTCGACCTCTATCGTCGCCCTAGGGGTTATCCTGGCCGCCACGGGTAAGCTGCATCTCATTAGGCGCCAATTCGTCAATCGCCCCTGGTTTTACCTGCAAACCGGGCTGCTCAACCCGTTTCTCTATTACCTGGTGTTGTTTAAGGCCTACGCCCTGCTGCCCGCCCAGCAGGCGCTGTCGCTCAACTACACCTGGGCCATACTGCTGCCCCTGTTGGCGGTGCCGCTACTCAAGCAAAAGCTGCGCAAGAGCGATCTCACCGCGGCACTTATCGCCTATCTGGGGGTCTTTGTCATCGCCACCAATGGTGAGGTAGCCAGCGTGCGCTTCGAGAGTGCCACCGGCGTGCTATTGGCGCTGACCAGTACCCTACTGTGGTCGCTCTACTGGATAGTGAACACTAAGGATGAGGGTGACCCAGTAGTGAGCCTACTGCTGAGCTTCATGGTGGGACTGCCTTTTATCGTGATCACCCTGCTGCTGACCCAATCGCTGCCGAGCTGGGATCTCAAGGCCCTGGGGGCCGGCATCTATGTCGGCCTGTTCGAGATGGGGGTCACCTTCGTGCTCTGGCTGGTCGCCCTCAAGAAGGCGGATCGCACCGCCAGCATGAGCACCCTGGTGTTCATCACGCCTGTGCTGTCGGTAGGCTTCATCGCCTGGATCTTACAAGAGACCATCACCCCGTCGACCTTCATCGGCCTGGGACTGATCCTCACCGCGCTGGCGCTGCAGCAGCTATTACCTCAGCTTAAGCGCCTGCGCGCCAAAGCCTATCCCGCGGTGTCGCCGGAAAACTGATGCCAAAGGCTAACCTAAGCCGCCAGAGATAGATAAACCGACATAAAAAAGTTGGCATAAAAAGCCGGCATAAAAAAACCGACCTGAGGTCGGTTTTTTTATCTGAATCCTACTTCAATGATTAATTGCGCACGTCGATTTCACCGACGCCCACGGAGACATACAGGTGATCATCGCTTGCCGCGCCTTGCTGATGATAGCTCTGGCTCACCAGGTTTTGATTCACCTCCAGGCGCTGACCGCCCTCACGAATGCTCACCTCGCCCACACCAGACTTGAGTGACACCTCTCCAAAGTTTGCCTGATGATTAATTTCGGCGCGTCCCACACCCAGCTCTACCTCTATGCTGGCACTGAGGCCTTCGACAGACACCTCACCGACACCGGCATCGACCTTTAACGCCGCATTACTGGGCAGATAGACACGCCACTTCTGGTTCACATCATCCTGATCCGCCAGTCTTAGTACCAGCTTGTCACCGTCATCGAGAATATCGAACTTGGCCGAACTCACATCACTGTTCTGCCAGAAACCAAACCACTTAGAGTCGTTGGCCTTCACCACCACCTCGACCCGCACCTCGTCTTGATCGCCGGCAATCAACTCCGCCTGACCCACGTCCATGTCCAGAGTCACCTTCTGGCCGTGATAATCAAATTCATCATTTAGCGTGATGCTCGAGGCCGCCTGGACTCCCGCACTCATCAAACCTACGACCAGACTTAAACCGACCAATGTCTTGTTAACCATGTTGTTTTTCATCTTATGCTCCGTAACCGATTCCCTGTGAGATTGATTAAGACAAAGCAAACAAGATGCCAAAATGATAAGCCATTGTAATTAAATGACTTTAACTAAGATTTACTTTTTAACCTTGATGGCTTTCCCAAACAAGTTGTGAAATTCACCAAGGGGATTAGCTAATTTGCTCACTGGCTAAGCCAGGTAAGAGTGCCCGATAAAAAATACCAGGTAAGAGAGCCTGATATGTTCCACATAAGGACGCCGAATGAAGATGCCGATTCATTAGCGCAAAGGCAGTTTAACTAGAAGAAGGTTTAAAAATAAGAAAGGTATGGCTCTTAACTTAGCCGCGGGCGGTATAGTCGCCGACACCGATCCACTTATAGGTGGTGAGCGCCTCAAGCCCCATAGGTCCTCTGGCATGCAGCTTCTGGGTCGATACCGCTACCTCGGCGCCCAAACCAAACTGGCCACCGTCGGTAAAACGGGTACTCGCGTTGACATACACGGCCGCCGCATCCACTTCATTAATAAAGTGCGCCGTGGCATGTATGTTATCGCTCAAGATCCCCTCGGAATGACCGCTGGAGAAACGACGGATATGGGCGATTGCCTCATCGATATTCTCGACCACCTTAACCCCGAGATTAAGAGACAGCCACTCGTTACCAAAGGTCTCATCGCTCGCCTCGTGTGTGGCTACACCGGTATCCTCACCTATCGCCTTGGCCTGCTCACAGGCATAGAAGCTGACGCCCAGGGCACTGAGGCGGGTGTAGAGTTGCGGCAAGAAGGCCTTGGCAAGATCTCTATGGATGAGCACAGTATCCAGGGCGTTACACACGGTAGGACGCTGCACCTTGGCATTGGCGATCACCTCGATGGCTTTTAGCTGCTCCACCTCACTGTCGACATACAGATGGCAGATCCCTATGCCACCCAAGATCACCGGAATAGTCGCCTGTTCGGCGCACAGACGCTGCAGATTTTGACCGCCGCGAGGCACTATCATGTCCACATACTTATCGAGCTTCAACAGACCCGAGACCAGGGCGCGGTCAGGGTCTTGGATCAGCTGCACCGCATCGCAAGGTAATCCCTGTTCGCCAATGGCCTCCCGGATGGCCTCACTCAGGGCCAGGTTAGACGCCAGGGTCTCCTTGCCACCGCGCAATATCACGGCATTGCCCGTCTTCAGCGCCAGCACGGCGATATCCACGGTCACGTTGGGGCGAGCCTCATAAATAACCCCCAGCACACCCAGTGGCACCCGGCGGCGGGACAGGCGCAGGCCATTGTCCAGCAGCTGGCTCTCCAGCTCGCTACCGATAGGATCGGCCAGCGCCACCACATTTTCGATATCGGCGATAACCCCAGAGAGACGCACATCGTCGAGCAATAGCCTGTCGATCATAGCGTCATTCAGGCCATTTTCTCGCGCCTTGGCCACATCCTGCTGGTTAGCCGCGACAATCTGCGCGCTCTTATCGCTAAGCTTCTGGGCAATAGCCCTAAGCAGGTCGCGCTTCTGCTGTCCCGAGAGGCTCGCCATGGCGTAGCTGGCGGCCTTGGCCTGCTCGCCGAGAGTGTTTAAATACTGCTGTTTATCGTCCATCGTTTCTGTTCCACTCATCTTTAATCTGCAAATCCCCTAGCCTTACAAGACCACCATGTCGTTACGATGCACTATGGCATCGCCGTAGTCGTAGCCCAGCAGCGACTCAATTTCATCGGAATGTTTACCGGCGATCTTTTGCAGATCTTTGGCGCTGTAACGGCTCATGCCTCTGGCATGTTCACGCCCCAGCTCGTCCACCAGCTGCAGGGTGGCACCGCGATCAAAGACGCCACTCACCGACAAGATCCCCTTAGATAACAGGCTGCGTCCCTTAAGGGTCACGGCATTAATGGCGCCGCTGTCCAACACCAGGCGCCCTTTCGTCGCCGGGCCCGCCAAGATCCACTGTTTACGACTCTCCAGCGGATTCTCCAGCGCGGTAAAATGTGTCCCTACCGGCAGCTTAACCACGGCATCTAAGATCACCTTAGGATGATGACCCGAGGCGATCACCACCTCGACTCCGGCGCGCCTGGCAATATCCGCCGCCTGCAGCTTAGTCGCCATACCGCCCGTCCCCAGGCCGGAAACCGCGCCGCCCGCCAGGCTGCGCAGGCTATCATCGATATTCACTACCTGCTTGATCAACTTGGCGTCTGGGTTAGCCCTAGGATCGGCATCGAACAGCCCCTTCTGATCCGTCAGCAGGATCAGGAGGTCGGCATCACACAGCAGTGCCGCCCTTGCCGACAGGTTGTCGTTGTCGCCAACCTTGATCTCATTGGTCGCCACCGCATCGTTCTCGTTGATGATTGGAATGATGCCATTGGCCAGCAGGGCGTTGAGCGAGTCTCTGGCGTTGAGATAACGCTCCCTGTCATGCAAGTCGGCGCGGGTCAGCAGCAGCTGGCCCACATGCAGCCCATAGATGCTAAACAGCTGTGACCAAGCGAGGATCAGCTGGCTCTGGCCCACGGCGGCAAGCAACTGCTTGTTGGCGACCGTGTCCGGCAGTGTCGGATAACCTAAGTGTTCGCGCCCCGCGGCGATGGCGCCAGAGGTGCACAGCACCACTTCGACACCCGACTTCATCAGCTTGGCCATTTGTCTGGCCAGCTCAACCATATGCGCCTTATCCAGCTGGCGCGAGCCTGAGGTGAGCACACTGGTGCCCAACTTTACCACCACACGGCGGTAGCCTATCTCACTTAAGTTCATTGACATATTGATAGAAAAAAACCGAACCCCAAGTTATACCCAATCCCCAGGGCAAATGGTAGCGGGGAAGATAAAAGATTAGAGCCAGTCTACCTTCCTTCAAATTTCCTTTAAAAAAAGCCCATAAAAAAGGCCATACATTGTATGACCTTTAATCGCAGCCGAGCGAAACTCAACTTACTTCAAGCCCAGCTCCCATGAAACCTTAAAGTACTTAGCCATAGATGAACTTGGCCAGGAAGAGCGCCGCCAGCACCACCACGCCGACAGAGAGATCTTTATAGCGGCCGCTGAACAGCTTGATGGCCGCATAGGCGATAAAGCCCATGGCGATCCCCGTGGCAATAGAGAAAGTGAGCGGCATCAGGATACAGACCACCACCACGGGCGCGGCCTCGGTCAGATCCTCCCAGTCCACATGCACCAGGCCAGACATCATCAAGATGGCGACATAGAAGAGGGTTCCCGCGGTAGCGTAGGCCGGCACCATGCCCGCCAGTGGCGAGATAAACAGCGACAGCAGGAACATGACTCCCACCACCACGGCGGTCAGTCCGGTGCGGCCACCGGCGCTCACCCCGGCGGTGCTCTCGATATAACTCGTGGTAGTTGAGGTGCCCAACATGGCACCGGCTATGGTTGCAGTGCTGTCGGCGGTCAGGGCACGGCCGAGACGCGGCAACCGGCCTCTGTCATCGAGGAAGCCGCCGCGCTGCGCCACGGCCACCAGGGTACCCGAGGTGTCGAACAGATCCACAAACAGGAAGGCAAACACCACAGAAAGCATGCAGATCTCGAGCACGTTGGCGAGATCCATCTTCATGAAGGTGGGCGCAATCGAAGGTGGCGTCGAGACCATGCCGTTATACTGCACGTCCCCTAACAAAAGCCCCAACGCGGTGATCCCCAAAATACTGATGATCACCGCCGACTGATAGCCTCTGTGTACCAGGGCAATAATGATAAAGAAGCCCAACACAGACATCACGGCCGGCAAGGCAGTCACATCGCCCATGGTCACCAGAGTCGCGGGGCTGGCCACCACTATGCCGGCGCTCTTGAGGCCGATCAGCGCCAGAAACAAGCCGATACCGGCGGCAATCCCCAGACGCAGCGACATAGGAATGCTGTTGACAATCCATTCACGGATCTTCATCAGCGACAATATCAAAAAGCAGATCCCTGAGAGGAATACCGCCCCTAGGGCCATCTCCCAGCTATAGCCCATCTCGCCGACGACGGTGTAGGTGAAGAAGGCGTTGAGCCCCATGCCCGGTGCCAGGGCGATAGGGTAATTCGCCACTATGCCCATCACCAGGCAGCCCACGGCGGCGGCCAGACAGGTGGCGACAAACACGGCACCATGGTCCATGCCGGCATCGGCCAACATCATGGGATTGACGAAGATGATATAGGCCATGGTTAAAAAGGTGGTCATCCCGGCCACCACTTCTTGTTTTAACGTTGTCTGGTGCTCGGTTAACTTAAATACTTTTTCTAACATGGAACGAGGTTCCTTGATTTAATTATGGTTTATTTAGGTAGGGTAAGGGTTGCCACCAAGTTAACGACTTGATAACAAGCGATGATTATATACGCAATAATCGCGCAAACGCGAGCCAGTTTAGAGCCATGACTCGAGAGGATGGCATAAAGGTGATCTACGCCAGATTTATCGCCCTAGCGACGAGGTGTAGATAGCAAATTTCAGGTAAAAAAAAGCCTGCTCAAGGAGCAGGCGAGACATGTTTCAAGTGTTCCGAAAGGAAAGAGTTACCGCGCTAGCGGGTTACACTGGTCTATCACTCAGTAAGCAATAGACAACTTGAGTCTAAAAATCCCCAAATGGGGTAAGGTTGATGGATGATGCAACTACTTTAATCGAGTGAACCAGGTTCAAACGACCCTAGGGGTAGTTAGCCCTTAAAAGTCATAGCGTACAGACCACCGCGAAGGGCATCGGTACAAAACCAAGTATTCTGCCAATAAACGTGCTGAATTCCTGTATAAGACATAGTCAATAACTCCTAACAAAGTTGAAAAAATAATCTCTAGTGAAACTTGGCAGGCCTTTCATTTCCGGGGCCATGCCGCAGTCAACTTGTCGCTCGGTTCCTTGGAGAGTTATCCATCCTGGATAGACTTTGAGGTGGAAGACACAGTGTCTAACCAACGAGAGCCATTATATTTAAA